>CAZRWV010000197.1:0-1509 GCA_964603965.1 uncultured Candidatus Saccharibacteria bacterium | reverse complement strand
AACGCCAGCGATGTGATTGACGACTACACCCTGGAGCTGAACACGGCCCGTCAGAGTGCGATTACGCAGGAACTGGCAGAAATTACCGGTGGAGCGGAGGCATTAAATGGTTAGGCAGCGCATAGTGGCAATACTCCCGGGGCAGCAACTTGCTCCGAGCTACGAGCAGCTAGAGGTCTTTGCGGATGAGGTGCGCGCACGTGGAATAGGCGCGGTAGTGCCGCGTATAGCTAAGGGGCTCTCCAGCTTTCCGTTCGGCGAATCAGTCGGGCCTAACTTCTGGGAGTTCCCGAACGGCTGTATCGCAACGAGTGATAAAAGCGCACTCTACCCCCAAATGCGCGGCGTCTGCGCAGCCATCTTTGTGAATACCGGCATCGAGACCCGGCCTTCTTGGCGCGCTCGCATTTCCAACAGTGTGGGCCACGTTATGATCTCGGTTGCTCAAGGCTTCCAACGTGCTGAGCTCCCCATGGCGCTATGGGCCCAGCCGTTATGGAATGGCAAGGATAACGACCTCCGTCAGTTCAGCCGTACTATGGACGATCTTGCACGTCTCAACATGACGGTACTGGGGGGAGATTTTGACGCTATTGCGCCATTTTTGGATGTGCGCGTGCGTCCTGGCTTCGAGCTACACAATGACCGAGAACCTTACTATGGTTACGACCCGGATGGGCGTGTTAAGTTCGTGGTACATGCAGAGGAACCGCAACCGGCAATTGAGGCATGAGGACAAGGGCCTTTTAATCAGATCAAGGAGAACAATAATGGCAACAGGAACAGCAGAACAAACCAAGACCGGCAAAATCACCCAGATCGTGGGTGTGGTTATCGATGTAGAATTTACAACGGATACTTTGCCGGCAATTTATAACGCACTCAAAGTGCAGAACGGCGACCAGGAACTGACGCTCGAAGTAGCGCAGCACCTGAGCGAATCTCGCGTGCGCGCCGTATCGCTCGGCAGCACCGACGGTCTGCAGCGTGGCGCAGAGGTCACCGATACCGGCAAGCCCATCAGCGTGCCAATCGGCGACGAGACGCTGGGCCGCATGTTTAACGTTATTGGTGAGCCAATCGACGGCAAAGGCGGTACGTTCGACAACCAGGCACCGATTCACCGCCTGCCCCCTGCGTTGAGCGACCAGTCCGGCAGCATCGAGATCCTGGAAACGGGTATCAAAGTCATCGACCTGATCTGCCCCATGACCAAGGGCGGCAAAGCCGGTTTGTTCGGTGGTGCTGGTGTGGGTAAGACAGTTCTGATTCAGGAGCTGATCAACAACATTGCCAAGTTCCACTCCGGCTACTCGGTATTCGCTGGCGTTGGTGAGCGTACCCGCGAAGGTAACGACCTCTACCACGAAATGGAAGAGTCCGGAGTTATCAAGAACACCAGCCTGGTATTCGGCCAGATGAACGAGCCGCCAGGCGCCCGCCTGCGTGTGGCTCTTTCCGGCCTGACCATTGCCGAAGGTTTCCGCGACAAGGGTTCCGACGTGCTGC
>CAZRWV010000196.1:0-1541 GCA_964603965.1 uncultured Candidatus Saccharibacteria bacterium | reverse complement strand
GACCTTGCCATCGATGCCCACAACCTCTGCAAGCAATGCGTCCTTGGCAACCACTGTGCCAATGTCTTTCAGATGGCGCACATAGCCAGAAGCATCAGAGGTAGAAGTAATCTCAACCCGCTGCCAGTCCTTCCCAGCCAGAACTTCCGCCATAGCCCTGGTGGTCGGGTGTTCTACCGGCACGAATTCACAGGCACCACAGGCACCCAGCAAAGCGCGAACCGCCTCGGTAGCCCGCTGGGCCTGTTCCCTGCTGAAGCCGCCTTGCGGCCCAAGTTCTAGTGTAAATGCCGGGACGTCCCGCCTGGCCCAAACTGCACTGAGCGATTTATCCAATGCCTGCACACCGTACGAACCCGGCTCAAAATCCAGATACGTTGGCAGGCCGCTCTTGGCCGCCGTCCTGCGCATTGCCTCAGACGTCTTCTTTGATGCATGATCCAGGATGACGTGCGGCACCGATTGGTGGGCGTAGGAATGCAGATCGATCACGTAGTCGGGGTCGAGCGACTCTATGTACGCGGTCACCCTGGCTGCGATGCGCTCCGGCAGCGTGCCCTTTGGATCACCCGGGTGCTGGCGGTTCATGTTGGCACCGCGATTGCCCGCAACCGCCCGCGAGGTAAAGGCTTCGCGGGTTTGGTCGTGAAAGCCCACGGGGTTCAAACAAGTCAGCAATGTAATTCTGCCCAGCGTCTGGCCTTCCAGCAGCTGCATAGCTTGCAGGCCGGCTTCTAGCCCAATGGTTTCGTTGCCGTGCTGTACCGCAGTCATCACCACGTGCGGACCGCCTGAGCCAATCTGCAAAACGCTACAGTTGACGGGTTGACCACGATCGTCTTGGTACAGTGCAAATTCGCCTATCTCACGCATCTATTTGCCCCCTTCATAGCCTTTTACAAATTGTACTGCCAGATCACCGAGCTTCTCTACGTTGTATCCACCCTCCTGGACGACTACTGTTGGGTACGCCAGCTTTTCCGCCATCAGACGCCCAACTGTCGCGTAATCCTCGTCGTCCAACCCCAAGCCACCGGTTAGTGTGTCGTGCACGTAGGTGTCAAAACCCAGCGAAAGTACTAGGTAATCCGGCTTGTATTTGTTGATCTTGCTAACCGCCCGACCGAGTACTCGCAGATACTGCGTAGCGGTTGCTCGCGTCGGCACTGGGAAGTTAGCGTTGTAACCCACGCCAGCATCCTTGGCTGTTTCGTCGGCCTAACCCGTACCATACGGGAATGCAGCCGTGGGGTTAGCATGGATCGAAACGTACAACACATCGCTGCGTTCATAAAACAAGTTCTGCGTCCCGTTGCCATGGTGATAGTCTATGTCCAAAATTGCCACTCTCTTGCCGTCTTTGGCCAACCGGTCGGCCGCGAGCGCTGCGTTGTTGAAGTAGCAGTAGCCACTCATGCCATCACGCTCGGCGTGATGACCCGGCGGGCGGCAAAGTGCATACACGCATGATTCACGCCCAGCAGCAACCTCGTCTGCCGCTGCCAGGGCTATACCTGCCGACTTCATACCCGCCGTGTAAG
>CAZRWV010000195.1:520-1546 GCA_964603965.1 uncultured Candidatus Saccharibacteria bacterium | reverse complement strand
TTAGCCAATCTAGGTTTTTGGTGGTGTAGTCAATCATGCGGGGGTCGATGTCGGTGCCGTAGACGCTGAGGCCGATCAGCAGGGCTTCTTGCAGCAGTACGCCGGTACCGCAGAACGGGTCAAGTACGGTAGCGCCCGGGCTGGGGTTGGCTAGGTTGATGATAATCTGCGCCAGCTTTGGCGGTAGCATGCCCACCCGGGCGTCGCGTTTGGGACGGCCACGGTCGCGGATGGTGTAGCTGTCGATGTCCTGCACGGCAACGGTTTGGGCGAGCAGGGTGGTGCCGCGGGTGGTGGCGATGGCGATCAGTTCCCAGCCAAGGGCGCCGGTCAGGCCGTTGTGTTGGACTTGAGCGGTGTTGAGTTCGGTGGTTGGGTTGGGGACTAGGCGCACCGAGCGGCCGGCGGCGCGGATAACTTTTTTGAGCGTCAGGCCGGCAGCGGTTAGCTTGGCGGGGGTAACACGCAGGCCGATGGTGCTCAGGCCCAGCTTGAGTTTGCCTTCGGGCAAGTACTGCAGGTGCTGCGGAACGGTTTTGGCCAAATAGCGCTCGACGGCGTGCCAGTCGGTGCCGGGCAGTTCGGTCAGCAGTTTGCGCAGGCGGGTGCTGCCGCCCAGGCGCTCAAAGTCGATCTGGTCGTGAGGTAGGTCTAGTGCAGCGGCGTGCTCGGCCACAGCCGTAACGTGCGCGGCGCCGTACAGACTTTCGAGCTCGGCCAGGCCGAGGGCTGGCTGGCGACCCAGGATTAGGACGGATTGTTGCATCTTGTGCATCAGTATAACAGATTACGGCCGGGTTGTGGGATTGCCCACTGAGGCCGCGGGCACCTGTACCGTATCGTAGTGGTATGGATAGCTACGACAATCCACACGGGCCTCGCGGTCCTGAGATGTTCCCCCCTCCGCCACTCGCTAGTGGCGCTGAGGGTAGTGTGTATCTTGGCGGCAAGCCGACGCCCGACACGCAGCTTCTGCGTCTGGATCTGCCGGAGCACCTCGGCCTTGCCGAGTTTCCCCCACTCCGT
>CAZRWV010000195.1:0-510 GCA_964603965.1 uncultured Candidatus Saccharibacteria bacterium | reverse complement strand
CTGGCGGAGACAATGGCCCGCCATGCCCGCTACGGTAGACGTGCGGACGCGGAATAATCAGGTGGTGCGGTTGACCGATGGGGATCTGGAGCGGCTCGAAACATGGCAAAATGGGCGCATAAAGATTGGCAACTGGGTGATATGGGGAGCGGCGGCAGGCAGTCTGCTGGTGTTGGGAGAAACGATCTACCGGTATGTTCAGGATGCGTCATTTAGTATGCAGGAGGTGGAGACCACCAGGAATATTTTGGTGCCGACTTATCTTACAGTCGTGATCGGAGCGTTACTACCGTGGTCGCGCGCATTGGTGCAGTCCAGCAGGATCTCGAGATTGCGGCGTCAGCTAGCGGAGTAGTTAGGCTTCAGGCTGTAAGGGGTGGGTTAGCACAAACTGTCGGATTGCATACTGCCTAAGGCAACGCAGGTGTTCTATTGTGTTGCTTATGGATGGCCGCGCAAACCCGTATCCGCATCAATCCCGTGGCCCCGAGGGTCCCGCTTGGCTCCAGC
>CAZRWV010000194.1:0-1546 GCA_964603965.1 uncultured Candidatus Saccharibacteria bacterium | reverse complement strand
TACTGACGGCCAGATCTTCCTCGAGACTTCCCTGTTCTACCAGGGTATCCGCCCGGCTATTTCCGTGGGGTTAAGCGTGTCCCGCGTGGGTGGTGACGCCCAGACCAAGGCCATCAAGGCCGCCGGTGGTGGTATGAAGCTAGCGCTGGCTCAGTTCCGCGAACTCGCTGCCTTCAGCCAGTTCAGCACCGACCTGGATGCCGACACCCGCCGTACCATTGAGCGCGGTCAGCGCCTGACCGAGCTGCTCAAGCAGTCCCAATACAGCCCCTACAGCGTGTGGGAAATGTACAGTGTGCTGTACGCCGCCAACAACGGTGCGTTCGACGTCGTGCCGATCGACAAGATCGACGCTGCCCGCGAAGCCCTGCTGCGCGAACTCAAGGCCAAGCACGTCAAACTGACCGAGACCCTGAACACCGGCGACAAGCCCACCGACGAGCAGAACGAGCAAGTCATGAAAGTGGCCAAGCAGATCGCTGCGCAGTACGAAGCCAAAGAAACTAAGAAGGAGGGTAAGTAAGATGACGAGTGCTGAACAGTCTAACGGTATCGATGGCAGCGCCATTGACCCCATCCAAGGAAACGCATTGCAAGCGGGGACGCCCGCTAGTGTGCCCGAGTCCATACCGATGCCACCTCATGTAGTTGGCGGCGGCGTGATAGATGCACTAGCAGCTGCCGAGCGTTCAAAGCAGGAGAAGCCAGTAGAGTAATATGGCAAGCACGATTGTCCTCAAACGGCGCATCACCTCCATCAAGAACACGCGCCAGATCACCAAGGCTATGCAGTTGGTGAGCGCCAGCAAGCTGCGCCGCGCGCAGGAATATGCTGCTGCCAGCCGTGCATATGCTGATCTGGCCAACGAGTTACTGACGCGCTTGAGCGGCATTACCGAGGTGGAGCGCCAGCCCTTGTTCACCAAGCGGCCGGTCAAGAAGCGGATGTACGTGCTCATCACGAGCAACAGCGGTTTGGCCGGCGCGTATAACGCGAATGTGTTTAAGCAGCTGACCGCTAGCCTGCAGGCTGACCGTGACGCCAAGATTGCATCCAATGTGATCGTAGTCGGTAACCGCGGCGCGCAATTTGTGCGGCGTCTGAGCGGCGTAGAACTGCATGCTGCCTACCCTGCCTTTGGTGACCAGCCGACGGCTAATGATATTCGTCCGCTGCTCAACACCATTCTTGATCACTACCGCGATCAAGAGGCCGACGAAGTCCGCATCCTGTACACCAAGTTCAAATCGACCGTGTCACAGGAGACGCGTAGTCGCCAGTTGCTGCCGGCCCAGACTATGGCTGATGCGGCCATCGAAAATGATGGTGTTGACCAAGACGGCGCGTCCGGCGCAAAGGTCAGCCCCATCAGCAACTTCGAGCCGGACATCGAAACGGTCATCGACCAGATCGCTACTCGCCTGATCGAGGCCCAGGTGTGGCAAGCGGTGCTCGAATCATTGGCCAGCGAACACGCTATGCGCATGGTCGCCATGAAGAACGCCACCGACAACGCCAAAGAGCTGATCGACGACTATACCCTGG
>CAZRWV010000193.1:0-1581 GCA_964603965.1 uncultured Candidatus Saccharibacteria bacterium | reverse complement strand
AGCACCTCGTTTACACCGAGGGGGTCGGGGGTTCGAATCCCTCATCACCCACCAACTAAACAGACCGGACGCCCCGGTCTTTTTAGTTGGGCAACGGGCTACTTAACCCGTCTTTTGAGTAACCGGCGTTCGGCGTAGGACGAGACGCCGCGGAAAGCAACGATGCCCCACACGGCGTTGATGACCATGGTTATAACGGCGCCTTTGCTGAGCGCATAAATGCCCAGGAGAATTGCAGCAGCCAAATTATCCAGCTCGTACCACAGCGACGTGCCCTTCCATCTGCCGATGCTGATGCGCCAGAAAGCAAACAGCAGCGTCACACCGCCAGCCAGCCCCAGCCAGTCAATAAAACTCCAGCGCCCCATCGTTAGTTCCGCGGCGCGTGCTGATGCAAGTGCCCGAGTGAATATTCTTGCCGCAGGAAGGGCTTGACACCCTCTAGAGTGACGTCTATTTTCACGCCTGGGTTAAGCGTCCCGTGAGGATCAAAGATCTGCTTCACTTTGCGCAGCAGCTCGTAGGCGTCAGGACCGTAGAGTTTGGGAAGATATGGCCCGCGCAAGCGCCCATCGCCGTGCTCACCCGATGTCGTGCCGCCCAATTCGATCACTAGTTTGTAGTATTCATCCATCAGCCGGAAAGCTATCTGGCGATCGCCGATCTGACCCAGGTCCAGGTACGGCTGGACGTGCAAATGCCCGTCACCGGCGTGTCCCCAGACGGCCGGCTGGATGTGGCTGCGGCCGAGCAGGTCGTACACGCCACGGACATACGCGGCAAATTGATCCAGCGGCACGACACCATCTTCGATAATCGGCACGGCTCGCGCCCGCCCGGATGTGGTGTGCGTCACCGCGATGGCCGAGGCGTGACGGATGCGCCAGAAAGCGTCCTGGCTCTCGGTGCTGGTGACCGCTTGCACGCTCAAGGCGTGCTTTTTCAGAACCTTGGAGCCGGCATGGGCATTCTTCTTCTGCGAGCGATGATTGTCGTCATCTGCCAGCAAGAAAGCTGGGTACGGCGGCGCGATCACGCCTTTGAGCTGGGCCGGATTCAGCTGGTTCACCAGCGACAGCAGCCCACCGTCAACCAACTCTACGGTGCAGGGCGCGTGGTGCCCGGCACGCAATTCGGTAATTGCCGCCTGAACCTGGTCCAGGTTGTCAAAGCTCGCGACGAGCAATGTGGTCTCCGGGTTGTGCTCTTCGGTATCGAGCGTAATTTCGGTAACGATGCCCAGCGTCCCTTGCGAACCGACAAACAGCGGCGTCAGATCGACCGAGCCGTCTTTGTGTTTTACGTCCAACAGATCATACCCGGCAGTATTTTTCGTGACATTGCGCACCATGGCATGCAGCGTCTCGGCCGATTCTTCCAGCAGCGCATCGAGCGAACGGTAAATCTCACCCTCAAACGTCGTCAGGCCCAACTTCTTGTTCAGCTCGCGCCTGCTCAGACGCTCCGTAACGATAACTTCACCGTTGGCCAGGACAACACGCAAGCGCTTGACGTAGTCACGGGTAGTGCCGTATTTGACGCTCAGCTCGCCGGCTGCGTTGTTGGCTACCGCGCCGCCAA
>CAZRWV010000192.1:0-1599 GCA_964603965.1 uncultured Candidatus Saccharibacteria bacterium | reverse complement strand
GTTTTATTTTGGTTCTGAGATTCAAGATTCGAGCCAAAAAGGTTCGGTCGTTAGTCTAATGCCCGAGCGAAGCACGGCGCATAGATTAACGTGCGCTGTCCTGGTCCCGCAACCAAATGAACCACAGTAGGACGGATTAGAATCCGTCCTTTTTTGTTATGATTCGATCATGAAGATATTTGTGACTGGCAATGCTGGATCTGGTAAGTCAACGCTTAGCAGGCACGTGGCTGCACACTACGGCCTGGAATGGTACGGCCTCGATAAGATTGTTTGGAAAGAAAACTGGCAAAAGGCTCCAGCAGACGAACGAGACAAACAGATCGCGCAGCTTCTAGCTAGGCCGCATTGGGTGATTGATGGTGTTTCGGACGAGATCTTAAAGGCGGCAGATGAGGTTGTGTTTTTGGATGTTCCGAGGCGAATATCCTTCTACCGCGTGGCTAAAAGAAACTGGCGATACTTATTTACGTCTCGCCCCGATCTGCCCGCGAATTGTCCCGAGGTGCTCATCATCCCGAAGCTCGTAAGAATTATTTGGCGTTTTCCTAGACGGGTCAGGCCTAAAATACTCGCCGAAAAGCAGAACAAGGGCGCAGGGTTTGTGCATATTAGGAATAATAAGGAACTCCAGGTGTACCTACAGAGCCTTGCCGCTAACTAATCGCCAACAACCTAGCAACTCGTCCTCATTTTGGTTAGAGGGCAGATTCGAGCCAAAAAAAGTTAGGTCGCTCCGACTTTGTATTTCTGCTGCCCGGTGACATACTTAAACTAAACGTAAGCTTAAAGGATGGGCATGAAAAACAATCAGAGCGGCTCCCACATACTAGGATTCGCACTCCTGGTAGTGGTACTTGGGGTTATTGGTTTTGCGGGCTACACAGTGTACCAAAAGAAACCTAGCCACCCCAAGGTTGTTTCCGATTCTAAACAATATGCTACCGACCCCGTAGCGCGTGGTAAATACTTGTCTAAGGATAACTGTAGCGGCGAGGGCAGTAAAAAGCTCGGCTCTGGACCCATGCGTGTTGCGGATATCGGCATCATTGAACCCATGGGCCTGGTTGCAGGCGGCCACGTAACGCCGGTTGACCACCAATACTACTATGGCAAGGACCGGTCAGCTCCCAAGAGCACATATGATGTGCTGGCTCCTGGTGATGGCACACTGGTGTCTATTGAAGTTCGGCCAAAAGGCGTTCCGGGCGTGTACGACGTGCGCGGTGTAATCAGCTATAGCTGTACGTTCTTTAGTTACTTTGACCTCGCCAACTCTTTAAGCGACGACGTAAAGGCCAAGATGCCTGCTGGTTGGGAGACTATAAATGGCCCACAGGCCGTAGACATTCCTGTCACGCAAGGTGAAGTGATTGCTAAGGTTGGCGGACAGTCGTTGGACTATGCCGTTTGGGACACCACCAAAACCCTCAAGGGGCTATTGGTTGCCGACGCCTACAACAACTACGAACCATGGAAGATTAACACCGCAGATCCACTCGACTATTACACGGCCGATACCAAAGCTGCACTGCTTCCATTCTATGTCGGCAAGCCCAGCCCGCGTGACGGCCGTATAGACTACGACGTAGACGGCAA
>CAZRWV010000191.1:0-1611 GCA_964603965.1 uncultured Candidatus Saccharibacteria bacterium | reverse complement strand
GGTTCGCTTTCCACTAGTGCACCGGTGAATTTAGCATAGTCCACCACTTCTTTGGTGGCAGCGATAATCTCCTCTTCGGTAGCATCGCGCTTGGCTTGGCTGAGGTCGATGTGAATGAACTCGAAGCCAGCATCGATGCCCTTCTTGGCGTCTTCGACCGACGGCGAATGGTCCAGGTTGATATAGATTTCTACGCCGTAGTCGTACCGAGCGTTGTCCACCATGTCGCGGACGTTCTGCAGGCCGATGTCTGCCACCTCGCCGGCACTAACTTCTACCAGCACGGGCGCATTTTTGACTTGCGCGGCCAGCGCAACCGCCTTCAGCGTGGGCTGATCATCTAGGTTGAAGGCCCCGAAGGCCCAGTGTTCGGCACGTGCTTGCACCATACGCACGCGCGCTCGGGCGCAGTTGGCCCTGACTTGTTGGAGTGTAATTGGCATACCCTGCAGTATAGCCGCTTATGCTTCTTTTGGCTATACGGCCAATGCCAGCCTACCAATACAGCAGCGCGATGCCCAGCGTGGCCAATCCGGCGGCTTCGAGCTTGCGCGGCAGATAGTCGCGCTCACGTAGTAGACAAGCGGCCAGTAGCGCGGCAAAGATCACCTTCAGACCAGACAGTACCGATATAACCGACAGATTGTTGGCCAGCTTGAGTGAGAACACAAAGAGCATACCGGCACTCATACGGATGACGCTGGCAGGCAGTGCGAACTGGTAAAAGCGCTTGCTCGCCAATAGGCTCCAATCGGCTTTGGCCCGCCTGCCCAGCAGTGCTGCCATCGCCAGAACACCAGCAAACTGAAAGCCCCAGCCAAACGTCAGATATGTGGACAAGTTAACATGATTGAGCAGATATTTCTCGGTGGTCGTGGCAACGGCAAAGAACCCGGCCGCCAGCAGCGACAGCATCACCGCATGCACCATCCGTTTGTGTTTGTACCGGCTGATATTAATGGTTAGCACCAGCTCCATACCCGCGATCAATACAGCCGCGCCGGTAGCTTGTCGCCAGTCCAGGCCTTCTTGTAGTACGACCGTCGATAGCGCCACGGCAGCAATGATGTTGAAGGTCGACAGTAGTGTAGCAATGGCCGCATCCACATACTGAAATACCACGAAGCTGATGATATTCGTAGCCGCAAACGCCAATCCACCGAGGATAAAGAATGGCAGATAATGCCCCAGGGCAGCCCAGGAGACCTGGCCCCAACCGTGGACTACCGCATAGATTAAGCCGCTGGTAGCAATCGTAAAGTAGATGAGCAGATTAAACGGCAGTGTCGCCCGGGGAAAGCGCATGGCAATCGTGCGGGCATTGACGGCAAAGACAGCCGCCAGCGTATTCTGAAACAGCATTACCAACTGCCAGGGCATGGTTTGCGGGCTAGCGGCCCTTTCGGTCGGCCAGAGCGTGGGCAGCCAGGCGTATGTGCTTGGCATCCAGACCGAAGTGCTTGATCAGCTCGTCCGGTTGGCCAGATTCGCCAAAGCGATCTTGCATACCAATGCGCTTTACAGGCACTGGGTGATGTTCGCAGACTAACTCAGTCACGGCACCACCCAGGCCTCCAGCAATTTGGGCTTCCTCGACCGTAATCACACAGC
>CAZRWV010000190.1:0-1621 GCA_964603965.1 uncultured Candidatus Saccharibacteria bacterium | reverse complement strand
GAGCCGTATTCCACACTGACGGGTCATGCAGTATATGCGCGCGGTAGTACCAATATTCGGCACCCCAGAGGTCGATGTGCTTGAGGCCGCTTTGTTTGCCAAAGCCGACGGTGGAGCGCAGGATGTCGGCATCAAACGTTTTATTCTGATCGGCCAGCGAGGTGTCGATAATGCCGTGCCCTTGTGGCGGCCAGGGTTCGGCCTGGAGTTCGTGCAGGATGGATGGCTTGCCCGTGACGATCTGCTCTGCTCCGGCCAGAAAGGCGTAGTACCAGCTGGGGAACGGATACGTTAGATAGCGGTGGATTGGTGACGACCACACGTGGCGGTATACCGAGATGCCGATGGTGTCCGGCAGTGGCTGCCGCACCGCCAGGCCAGCGTAGTTGTTGCTGCGGGTGATGATGACCGGGTGCGCCGGGTCCAGCCGGTGTATCAGGGCCAGTTCGCGGTTCAGCCGCGCCCGGTCGTAATTGTGGCATTCGCCAAAGGCATCCAGATAGAACTCGTTTTCCAGTTGATAGCTCTGCAGCGCCGGGTTGCCCTTATAGCGGTTGATCACAGCGGTCATGTATGCCGTGAGCTGTGGTTCCCAGGCAGCGGTTGGTTGGCTGGTGTCGATCCAATCGGGGGCGTGGCACTCCGGCCAGCGCGGTTGGCGCAGGCCTACGGCCAAACTGATGGTGGCGCCGTGTGCCTGGGCTTGATCCATCTCGTAATCCAGCTCGGTCCAGTTGTACCGTCCCTGCGTGGGCTCGATGTCGTTCCAATAGCTCACCAGCCGCAGGTGCTTGACGTGCAGGTCATCTAGGATGGCATTGTAGGCGGCGTGCGGGTCGACGCCCAGGTAGTGTGCGTAGCCGGGGATAAACGTCACGCCCAGTTCCAGCGGCTTATCCTGCTGGCTATGCTGGTACCACAGGGCGATGCCGTACATGCCGCTGACCAGCACAGCGCCCAGCACCAGCGCACTCACCACTGTTTTGTGCCACCAACCGTCCTGCCAATAGCGCTTGCAGCGCCCAGCCAGCCAGCGGAGCGGCCGAGGAGCGGTTTGCAGATATTTGTTGGTGCTACGCATGGGCTGTGCCATACAATGGAGTGTTAATGAAGAGCGTAACCATCAGCATCATAATACCCGCTTACAACGAAGAGCGCTACCTGGGCCGCTGTTTGGACGCGATTGCGGCGCTGGAGCAGCCGCCGCACGAGGTGATTGTGGTGGAAAATGGTTCGACCGACGGTACGACTGCAATAGCGCGGCGCTACCCGTTTGTGCGGGTGGTGCGTGAGCAGCGCCGCGGCCGGGCTTTTGCCCAGGCGGCTGGTTTTGATGCTGCCACTGGCACCGTGCTGGCCCGCATTGATGCCGATGCACTGGTGCCGCCCGATTGGACGGCGCGGATTGCTCAGCATTTTAGCCAGCCGGGCGCGGAGCGGACGGCTTGGACCGGCGGCGGCCTGTTTTATAACGTGCGTTTGCCGCGGCTGGTGAGCTGGGCGTATCGGTTTATTGGCTTCCGGGGTAATCAGTTACTCACCGGCCACCTGAGCCTGTGGGGATCGAACATGGCGCTGCCGCGAGCACTGTGGCACAAGCTTCGCGGCGACGTTTGCCTGC
>CAZRWV010000189.1:233-1629 GCA_964603965.1 uncultured Candidatus Saccharibacteria bacterium | reverse complement strand
TCCCGCGCTTCGGCGCCGGTCACTTCGGCGAGCGCCTGGCCGTTGATGCGGAACCCGGCTTCTACACGCCCGGCGCCGAGACCACATTGCAGCTCGAAGCGCGCTTTCCAGCGGAAACGATCGCAGCACTAAAAGCGATGGGCCATCAGGTGCAGGTGAAAATAACCGATAAGATTTCTGGCAAAACGCTGGCCGATGCGGTCGTGAACGTCCAAGGCGCCAACACCAAGACCGACGCGAACGGTCTGGCGAACGTCATTCTGCCATCCGGTGCGACACTGCAGGAAGCCAGTGTCTCACTCAGTGGTTACAACACGCTGAAGGTGAATATAAATGCGGCTGGCAATGTCGCGAAGAACACGTTCAACCTCGTGCCGGCCGGCAAGCTCTACTTCCTCTCGAACCTCAGCGGCCACATCGACGTCGTGAAGACAAATCTGGATGGCAGTGACCGTCAGACGGTGCTCGAAGGCACGGGACACGAAGACCCGAACAGCACGTCACTACTGGCATCACGCGACTGGAAATACCTGGCGCTACTTTCCAAGCGCTCCGGCGATAGCAACGCCAGCGCCTTCCTCATCGACACCACCAACGGCGACAAACTCACCACTATCGATGAGGGCAACGCCGATTTCTCACCGATTGGCTGGAGCGGCGACAGGTTCGTGTACCAAGTAAACCGCAACGTACCGGATGGAACAAAAAACCAGCAAGCTCTTAAGTCGTTTGACCCAACTACTCGCCAGACGGCGCTATTAGACCAGACGGATGGTACTGCATATAACACTATTATGCCCCAAGGAGTGCCTAACGAAGGGGCGTACCCACAAGGCTACATGGAAGAGGGGTATGCTAAGCAGTCCTTTGGCGGTGTCTACCTGTTGGGTAGTAACGTCGTGTACGCTAAAAACTGGACTGCAAAGGGATGTCAGCTTGTTTGGGGCACGGGTCTAAGAAACTATATCAATGGCAAGATGGCAGAGATTGACACGATAGGGGTAGATGGTTCTGGGCATAAGACTCTAAAGACATTTGTCATGAGCGGGACGGTTTACAACTGCTACCCATCTGTCACCACCAGCTCCGTCATAGTAAGTACCTCTCAATACAGTCCCAAGAACCTGTCTGTAGGCTTCTTCGATGGTTCGGCCGGCTATTCCTACCAGTACGCGAACGGTACACTGGAGGACGCCACTGACACCAGTAACGACACGCCATACGTTACGCACTTGCTTTCGCCCTCGGGCAACAGCACTTTCTGGGCAGACCAGCGTGACGGTAAAAACACGCTGTTTACGGGTGATGGGAACGGTAAAAACGCGAAACAAGTGGCTAGCTTGAGCCCATACAACCCCTACGGTTGGTTTACTGATAACTATCTTTTGGTGTCCAA
>CAZRWV010000189.1:0-223 GCA_964603965.1 uncultured Candidatus Saccharibacteria bacterium | reverse complement strand
TAGCGGTGGCACGCCACTCAAGATCACCGACTATAGCAACGGTGGTGTTTATGGCGGGTTCTAGGGCTTAGCGCAGTTCGCAGATAGTAATCTTGCCGTCGCTGTGCAGGGAGCCGCGCAGTGCCCGGTTCCGGAGTGAGAATGGCCGGTTTACCGTAACGGTGCGGCTGCCAGCAAGCATGCCGGCACGCTTCAGGTCACGTTCAATCTTGCGTCGTTCATT
>CAZRWV010000188.1:0-1725 GCA_964603965.1 uncultured Candidatus Saccharibacteria bacterium | reverse complement strand
GAAGGTGTTTGGTGCAATGCGTCGTGATACGGATCTTGTTCCTTTCAAGGTTATTTCTGGGTTTCAAGGCGAGACCAGTGGAGGGCCTGTCAGATTGAGGGGCGCACACGGTGAGGTAGTACGGCGCAAAAGTGCACATCTTCGAGAAGTGTTGGGTAATGCGCTACGTGACGAGCTTGAGCCACAAGAGTCAGCATTACCTGCGCTAAAGTCTGTGCCACTGACGGAGATACCCGAAGGATTCGGTGTTCTACAGCGGGGATTGACACCCGAAGTGCCCGGTCAGTCTCTTGCGGCATAGGCTGCGGTCGTCAGCGCCTCGAACGGCCTGGATGGGTTTTGCAGCCACCACACGCTAGCGTGAGCGGCAGTAGCAACGCGCCATGGCTGGGTGCCTTCTGGGGCCGGTGTGGTGCTTATCTGTCCTTGCAGGGCTACTACGAACTGGCCTTGGTGTTTGGTGATCAGGCTTAGTCTAAAGCGCTTGGTGAACTCGTGTAGGTTGTCAGCCAGCTGCACCAGGCCCATTTCGCTGGTAAAGGCGCGCGGAAAATGTGCGCCGCTGCCCAACTGGCGCAGCTGGCCCATGGCCAGCACCAGGAGTGTGTCCGGACGGTGCAAGATGGTGATGGGCTGTTCGCACAACAGGTCGGCGGCGTCTTTGGTGATGACGACCGGGCCGCTGTGCTTCTGTAGGAATGTTTCGAGCAGCACGGTGGTCTCGCTGTTGCGGCCGATGCCGCCAGCGACTAGCACGCCGTCGGCCCAGGCTGCGCTGTCGACAAAGTCGGCCAGGGCTTTTTGGCTAAAGCTGCCGCTGGGCGTGCTGGGTGCTAACTCCCCGGCGGCAAAGGTCCGGCCTAGTGCCGAGCGCAGCGAATCCGGCAGCAGCAGCCGAGCGGTGCCGATACCTGCCTTCTCGGCCTCGCGGTACGCCTCGGCCGGTTCCACAAACCCAAACTTGTTGCCGCCGATGATCAGCAGCTTACCGGCCTGGGCTTTGGTCTCGGGCCGGCTCCATTCCAGCTGCGGAAAGAGCGGCTTGTCGGTTTGGCGGTGCCAATATGGCGGCTGCACTAGACTGGGAGTCCTTCCTGTTTGCGCAAAAGCACATCGTAGCCGCTGGTTTCGAGGTCGCTTTTATCCAGGCCGAACTGTTCCAGCAGTTCCCATAGCTCCGCTTCCACGGCTACGTTGTCGGCGTCCTCGGGGCAGAGTTTTTCGGCTTCGATGAATGTGCCCAGCCCGGGTACTTCGTCGTAGCAGATCTCGATGTCGCCCGTGTGAGCCTTGCGGCGAATCTTGGTTAGATCGGAATACAGCTCATAGCCCAAGTGGCGGATAACCGCCGTTATCTCATCTTCGCTATCCACGGTCACCTCGTGCTCGATGCTGTCCAGCTCACCGGTGACAGAGCGTTTGAGGGTAAATATCACTCTGTTGTCGTTCTCGGTACGCACCCGCAGCCAGTTGCCGCCGTGACCGTGGGTGGGGCTGCTCAGCTCGCCGTAGACTACGTCGTGCTGTTTGACTGGTTCGCTCAGGTGTATGCCGGCCTTTTCTAGTGCCGCCAGCGTTTGCGCGGTGTCCCGCACGCGGACTTTTACTTCAATTTCTCTCATAGTTTCTCCACTTCTTTGATGTCTTGGGTTAGCATGTTGTTCTGTTTGTCGAACGTAAAATACGTTTTGATGAGCTTGCCGTCCAATACCTGCGGTAGCCAAT
>CAZRWV010000187.1:0-1726 GCA_964603965.1 uncultured Candidatus Saccharibacteria bacterium | reverse complement strand
AAGGCTGCTGCTCCGCCGCAACCAGCTCCACCAGCCGCAGAGCCTGCCGTTAGGCCACCACAATCACCGGCTGCTGCTCTGTCGCACGCGGTGCTTGCCCGGGTCAGCCCAGCCGCCGTGACAGCAGGTGCCGACAATGGAGAGGCGAAGCCAAAGCGCAAACGAGTCCGCAAGCGCAAAAAGAAGACCACAAGCACAGATTCCAGCAGTACCACGACCGCACAAGTTGAGCGAGCGATACAGGAAGGCGTGATACATCTGAATTAGTGGTTTTTACCGCCTAAGTAACCCTGTTGTCAATTGGCTAAGCAGGCTATACTAGGTGCAGTCTTAGCATTATGAAAATGAACATCCCCCGGACGCGCAAACGAATCTCACTTGGGTCGGTGGCCATCTTGCTGGTGGGTAGTTCCATGCTGTCGCAGGTACTCGGATTCCTGCGTACCAAGCTGGTGAACGCCAACTACCTGGCCGTGGGGCCGCACAGCACCGATAGTTACTTCGCGGCGTTCAACATTCCAGATTTCTTTTTCTTTACCATCGCGGCCGGCGCGCTGGGTGTTGCCTTCATGCCGGTGCTGGCCGACCACCTTGCGCGCGGCGACCGTAAGGGCATGTGGGAAATCACCTCGAGCCTGCTGAACTTCATGAGCATCATCATGCTGGTGGTGGCGGTCATCATTTTCGTTTTTGCCCGGCCGCTGGTGCACATCGTAGCGCCCAACCTGCACCCACAACAATTGCACGACACGGTCATCATTATGCGGCTGCTCAGTCTGAACCCATTGCTATTCACCATCTCCGGCATCCTTGCCGCCATGCAGCAGCAGTTGGGCCGATTCTTTTTCTACGCCACGGCACCATTGCTCTACAACCTGTCCATCATCGCCAGCATCTACGTTTTCAAGAATAACATCGGGCTGGTGGGGCTTGGTGTGGGCGCGCTGGTGGGCGCATTCTTGCAGCTGCTCGTGGTGCTGGTAGGCTCGTATGGTACCGGCTTCCGTTGGGTTCCGGGCATCAACTGGCGGCGTGATGATTTCCGCCTGGTGCTACGCCAGCTGCCCCCACGCAGTCTGGACCAGGGCATAGACCAGCTGGAGTCTATCGTGGAGACACGCTTCGCCAGCAAGCTAGGGCCGGGCTCGATTTCGTACTACAGCAACGCCTATACTTTGATGCTAGCGCCGGTGCTGCTTATCGGTACGGCCATTTCTACCGCCGTGTTCCCGCGGCTGAACAATCGGCTGAGCCATGGTCGCCCGGACCTTTTCCGCCAGGACTTTCTGCGGTTCCTAAGGCTTATCATCTGGATAGCACTGCCGGTGGTGGTTGTCGGCTTCTTCGGTCGTGGCTATCTGGCACGCCTGATCTATAGCCGCAATAGTGGTGACATTGCCGCGGTATTCGGCCTGCTGACGGCGGCGATCCTGTTCCGCACCATGTACACCCTCATGTCGCGCTGGTTCTACGCGCAGAAAGACACGCGTACGCCGCTGTATGTTTCCATCTTCACTATTTCGCTCAATATTTTGCTGGCATATCTCCTGACTCGCCCGGGTGGATACGGCCTGCCGGGCTTGGCGTTGGCGCAGTCTATCGCCGCGGCTGCGGAAGTATTCGTGCTGGGTGTAATAATGCTCGTACGCGACCCCAAGCTGTTCAACCGCGAATTTTGGAGCGGGGTGTTGCGCACCATATCGGTTACCGGCTTCAGCCTGGTGGC
>CAZRWV010000186.1:0-1726 GCA_964603965.1 uncultured Candidatus Saccharibacteria bacterium | reverse complement strand
CGGATGTTGTTGACGGCCTGACGGTCGAAATCCAGACCCTGCAGACGGGCACTCTTGCCGGTCAGCTTGCGCATGTAGCTGAGGTAGTTGCGGCGAACCTTACTGCGCTTGGTGACTTCCACCTTCAGCACCAGCGGAGAGTGCAGCAGGAACGACTTCTCGACGCCTACGCCGCTAGCAATGCGACGCACCGTAATGCGGCTGGTGTGGCTGCCGGTGCGGTCGGTGCGGATAACCAGGCCCTGGAAGACCTGCACGCGCTCTTTGTTGCCTTCGCGAATCTTTTGGTGCACCTTGACGGTGTCGCCAGAGCGCACGTCCACCACGGCGCCTTTCTTGAACGATTGGTTGAGTTCTTTGATGTATTCCATAATCAGGTGGTAATTGTACTCTATTCGGCCCCTGATTGCAACTGTTCTTCTGGGGGATAGCCGTATTCTATTACGTCGGCAACATCGGCACGCAAATCCTTGCGCACATCGGGAAGTGTGGCCCCGATCACCGCAACGTCGTCAACCGTTGAGCTCTTCAATGCTAACACCAAACAGCTGAGTGAGACCGAGCACCTACGGCAGCCATCGAGTGCGGCGCCCGCGTCCGTGGTAGATCTTTTTCCCTTCCCAGGAGAGTCTGGATAATAATTGGCCATGGTTTCGGGGTCAGTACAAGGTCTATCCACCGGCCACTCGCGCAGTGGCAGCAATGGCTGTTCCCTGGTATCCACACCTATCTTCCGTAAATATACTCTAGCCACGTGGGCGGCAGCATCATTGCGACTAACCACAGCCGGTGTCCTAACACCTACTTTCTTCTCACTCATGATCAACTAGAATACCATGTGGTTGCGCGTGTGTCTAGTTATGCTTTTGGTTTTTCTAGTTGTACCACATGGTGCGCTACGCGTGAGGACGTCGAATGCGAAGACGATCCCGCTCGCCTAAACCGCCCCATACACCGTACCGCTCATCGTGCCCTAGGGCATCAGCTGCGCATTCCATTTTTACAGGGCAACTTTCGCATATCCTTTTGGCGATAGCCTCTCTAAGATACTGGTCCTTTGTCACCTCTGTGTCGTCGCTGTCATCCGCAAAGAAAGGGTAATCTTCGTTCCTTCCCCGGCAACTACCGCGCGTCCACCAATCGTCACCTGGTCCGCCGATCTCGCCACCCCTAGTACTAAGTAATTCCAAACTCATGTGGCAACAATCCTACGACTTTTCCGCCGCACATGCAAGTGCACTTTGGCGATCGAGCCTAGCCGACGACCCGGTAGACCTCTTCCAACGTAGTTTCCCCCGCGCACACGCGCAGAATGCCGTCTTGCAGCATAGTGCGCATACCGCTAGCGATGGCCGAGGCTTCGATGGTCTGGGCGGAAAGCACCGTGGTGTGCTGCTCGAGCAGGGTGCGGATACTGCCGGTCATGCGGAACTGTTCGCGGATAGCGATTTGCCCCGCGTAACCGTAGGGGTTTTCGGCCGAGGTGCCGGGTTTGTAGAGCTGGAGTTGCTGCAGGTTGGGCCGGGCAACGTCGAGCGGCAGCGTTTCCAACACCTGTTGTATTTTTGACAACTCTGCTTGTGTGGGCTGGTAAGCCTGCTTGGTAGCGTCATCCAGCCGGCGAATCAGCCGCTGCGCCATCACCAGACGGATAGCGGACACAAATAACGGATTCTGGCCAATGATGTCCATCAGGCGGGTCAGTGCCTCAGACGCCGAGCCGGCG
>CAZRWV010000185.1:0-1735 GCA_964603965.1 uncultured Candidatus Saccharibacteria bacterium | reverse complement strand
CTTACCGTGGCCTGCGCCACGCTGCCAACTTGCCGTCCCGCGGCCAGCGCACCAAGACCAACGCCCGTACGCGGCGTGGTAAGAAAGTAACGGTGGGTGGTACCGCTAAGAAAGTAGCGAGCAAGACCTAGGAGCTAATATGGCAGATACACCTACAACTACTCAACCCAAGAAAAAGAAAGCCAAGCGCAGTGTGGCCGCCGGCCAGCTGCATGTTCAGGCTACGTTCAACAACACCATCGTCACGCTGACCGATGCCCAAGGTGGTGCTTTGGCTGCCTGCAGCGCTGGCGCCTGCGGTTTCCGCGGCTCCAAGAAGGGCACTGCATACGCCGCTCAGGTGGCCGCCGAGAAGGCTGGCCAGCTGGCCAAGCAAACCTACGGCCTCAGCAAAGTCAACGCCTACATCAAGGGCGTCGGCCTGGGCCGTGATGCAGCTGTCCGCGCCATGCAGACCGTCGGCATCGCTGTCGAAAGCATTACAGATGTAACTGGCACGCCGCACGGCGGTGTTCGCCCCAAGAAAGCACGGAGGGTCTAGGCCATGGCACGAGATACACGCTCTGTCGTTAAACTATCCCGCCGCGAAGGCTACGCGCTACACCCCAAGGCTCACAAGGCTTTGGCTAAGCGCACCAACATGCCCGGTCAGGCACCTAACTACCGCGCTCGCAGCAAGGCTAGCCAGTATTCACTGCAGCTGCGCGAGAAGCAGAAGGTCAAGCGCCTGTACGGCCTGCTGGAGAAGCAGTTCAGCAACCTGATGGTTGAGGCGTCCCGCTCCAAGGGCCAGTCCGGCGCAGCGCTGCTGCTGTACTTGGAACGGCGCCTAGACAACGCGGTTTACCGCGCTGGTTTTGCTCCAAGCCGCCGCGCCGCTCGTCAGCTGGTGACTCACGGTCACTTCGTGCTGAACGGCCGCCGCGTCGACATCCCCAGCATCCGCTTGCGTCCCGGTGACGAAATCACCCTGCGCGACCACAGCAAAAACAGCGAATACTTCAAGAAGTTGGACGATGTGAGCCCCGCTCCATCAACCACTCCTGGTTGGATTACTGTTGACCGCAAGAAAACAACCGTGAAAGTTACGAACCTGCCAGTGCGCGACGACGCCGAAGCAGACATCAATGAGCAGTTAATCGTCGAATACTACTCACGCTAACAGGGAAGGACAAAGCGAGAAACACTATGTCAAAAATGATTCACACACCAGGACTCGTAGCCGTCGACGACACCAGCGCTACCAGCAGCACTTTCGTGATCGAACCCCTGCAAAGCGGGTACGGTATGACGCTCGGCAACAGTATCCGACGCGTGCTGCTCAGCAGCATCGCCGGCGCCGGTGTCACCAGCTTCAAGATCGAAGGCGTTACGCACGAATTCACTGCCGTTAAGGGCATCAAAGAAGACGCCGTGGCTATCATGCTCAACCTGAAGCGCCTACGCTTCCGCGTTTATGGCGACGAGCCACAGACTCTGCGCATTGTCAAAAAGGGCAAGGGCGCAGTTACTGGCAAAGATATCCAGGGCAACGCTGATGTCGAAGTCGTCAACACCGATCAGCTGATCGCTACCATCGACGATGACAAGGCCAGCTTTACCATGGACCTCGTGGTCGAAACCGGCCGCGGCTACCGCTTCATCGAAGAAAGCACTGCCAAGAAGGGCAGCGATTTCATCGCCCTCGACACCATCTTCAGCCCCGTGCTGCGTGTCCGCTACAAGGTGGACAAGA
>CAZRWV010000184.1:0-1743 GCA_964603965.1 uncultured Candidatus Saccharibacteria bacterium | reverse complement strand
CTCCCAAGGAGTTGCCGGTATTCTTTGATCAAACGGGCAAACGCTGGTGGCACATAGAGCGTCTGATTGTTCTGGGTGTGGCGCTGCTGGCAGTGGCTGCAGCGCTGCTGGTCCCGCCGTCGCTGCGGCCGGTAGCCGTGTCCGCAGGGTACCCGGCCGCCGATGCTACCGATGTGCGCACGTTGGAGCGGCAGTTTAATGCGGCGGAGACACCGGTTATCGGCAGTGGACAGTTTATACGGGCGGTACGCATCGACCGCAAGGGAAATCCCGGCTTGCGAGATGTGTTTACCGGGAAATATGTTCGCGCGCTGACGCCCAAAGAAATAGCGGACGCCGGTACCAACCAATATGCCATTGAACGCTATGGTCAGTTGCCCAAGCACGAGATGGTGATTACGTTCGATGACGGCCCGGACGCCAAGTACACCCCGCAGATGCTCGATGTGCTGTCGGCACAGCACGTGCCGGCCGCGTTTTTCCTGATCGGTGCCAACGTAGTCAAACATCCGGAGCTGGCGGCGCGCATCGTGCGCGAAGGCCATATCGTGGGCGACCACACGTTCAGCCATGTTGATTTTGAATTCCTGGGCCTGCAAAAGGGCGACCAGGAGATCACGCAGGCCGAGCG
The DNA here is from genome assembly GCA_964603965.1 of uncultured Candidatus Saccharibacteria bacterium. Classification (GTDB taxonomy): domain Bacteria; phylum Patescibacteriota; class Saccharimonadia; order Saccharimonadales; family UBA4665; genus JAJZCD01. The sequence continues at coordinate 1,112 of CAZRWV010000184.1, read as the reverse complement.
GGTGATCCACACCGCGACCGGGCACCAGACCGCGTTCATTCGCGTACCCTACGCTGGCAATACGGACGAATCACAACGCGATAATATCCGCGGTATTCTGCAGGCGCAGCGTCTCGGTTACGTGCCGGTGTCGTTCGATTACGATACGGATGACTGGAAGTTCAAGTCCAATCACGCACCCAATCCCAAGGTGCTGGATGGCAGCGGCATGATCGTGCTGCTGCATGACTCTGGCGGCAACCGCAGCTACTCGGTCAACTACCTCAGGCAGTTTATCCCTATGGCTAAGCATGCTGGCTACCACATTGTGAGTCTGGACCAGGTATATCCCGGCCGGGCGCTGCAGACGGCAGTAGCGCCGTCACTGGCTGACCGAATGTCGTATATTGCAGGCCGGGCGACATTGGTGTGGCCGATCAAGCTCATGTGGGTACTATTTAGCCTGAGCGTACTACTAACGATCGGTATTACCGGCACGAACATTGTGTTGGCATATGTCGCTGGCCGGCGTGAACGTCGGCGTCCGCCGCCGGCACCTCAGTCGTACCGACCTAAGGTCACCGTACTGGTGCCCGCGTACAACGAGGAAAAAGTGCTGGAGGGGTCGGTACGGTCGCTGCTGGCATCGACCTATCGATCTTTGTCGGTGATTATTATTGACGACGGCTCCAAGGACAAAACATTAGCAGTGTCCCAGTCGTTGGCTGCCAAAAGCACGCGTGTGACGGCACTGCATCAGCCGAACGGTGGTAAGGCCATGGCGCTCAACAATGGTCTACGCCAGGCTGATGGCGAAGTGATCATTAGCATAGACGCGGATACGGTATTTGATCCGGAGACGGCTGGCCGGCTAGTCAGGCATTTCTACGATCCCAAAGTCGGAGCGGTGGCTGGCACGGTGCGGGTAGGCAATATGCAGAATATGCTAACTCGTTGGCAGGCGCTGGAATATATTACCAGCATCGCGATTGAGCGCGCGGCCCAGGCTGCCTTAGGGGCGATCACTGTAGTGCCGGGGGCGTGCGGGGCGTGGCGCAAAGACGCGCTCCTGGCGGTGGGCGGGTTCTCTGATCGTACACTGGCAGAAGATTGCGATGTAGCGCTATCGGTGC
>CAZRWV010000183.1:0-1803 GCA_964603965.1 uncultured Candidatus Saccharibacteria bacterium | reverse complement strand
GGATTTGGCGCGTTTGGTGCGTGAGATAGAGGCGCTGGATAACGAGCTGGAATCCCAAAAAGCGCGCAGCCATGCCTCGGGACAGACCGGGCAAGTCGCCTATCGCCTGCCGGTCATCAGCCAAGGTCTGCACGATTTTGCCGAGCTGAACAAGCTGGACCTCGCAAACGACCAGGCGCGTATGCGGCTGAAGGACGAGCTCAAGGCCGCCAAAGACAAGGCGCCCGTGATACACATGACCTTTGCGGTGGAGGCCGACCCCGAGTCGCTGTCGAAGCTGGCCGAGTATATCCGCCGCGAGCTGCACCCGCAGGCGCTGCTACAGGTTGGCCTGCAGCCTGCACTGGTGGGCGGAGTGTACATGCGTACGCCCAACCACATCCACGACTTTAGTATGCGGGCTCGCCTGGCACAGAGCCGGTCGGTGATTGCGCAGGATATTGAACAGCTGGTCGGCAACCTACCGGTGGCTGGCGTGCCAGAGGGTGTATTAACGGCAACTGGAGCAGTGCCGGTAACGGCGCCGCCGGTAGTCACGGAGCAGGCGTAATGGAGCAAGACAAACTCTTTGCCGAGCTAGTCGACAAGGGCAATCCGGTGGGTGAAATCATCGGCATAGACAGTTTTTTGGTCAAAATCCGCGGTTTGCAGCCCTGCAATGTGCACGCGCTAGTGCGGTTCGAGGACGGCAGCAAGGGCTACGTGCACCATGTCTACGAAGACTATGTGGTAGTGATGAAGCTGGGTGTGACGGTGCTCAAGATTGGTGCGGTGTGCGTAGTGCAGCACGAGGAACTACTCACCAAGGTGGGCAAAAACTTCGTCGGCCGCGTGGTGAACATCTTTGGTGAACCAATCGACGGCAAAGGCCCCATCGAACCGGACGCTGTCTGGGAAGTGTTCCACAACGCTCCCATGCTCTACGAACGCAAGCTGCTCGATACGCAGCTGGAGACGGGAATCACGGTGCTGGACATCAACTTCAGCCTGGTGCGCGGTCAGCGCATGGCCGTGCTGGGCGACGGCAAGTCGGGCAAAACATCTATGACGACCCAGATCGCCATCAATCAAAAGAACACCGACATCACCGTGATCTATGTGCTGATCGCCAAGCGCCAGCGCGACGTGGCGCAGCTGGTGGACCGTCTGGAAAAGAACGAGGCTATGCAAAAGGCCATCGTGGTGGTGACGAACATGTTCGAATCTCTGGTGGCGACCTATCTGGCGCCGTACATTGGTGCAGCGCATGGTGAATATTTCTGGCAGCGGCTGGGCATGGATACGCTGGTGATTTATGACGACATGACGTCCCACGCCCAGGCGTACCGCGAGATTTCCTTGATCGCCGGCGTTAGCCCGGGCCGCGATAGCTACCCCGGCGATATGTTCTACACGCACTCGTCCTTGGTGGAACGCGCCGGGCGGCTCGACAGCAACAGCGCGTCTCAAACCATTCTGCCGATTATCTATGCCCCGGCGGGTGACATTACTGCCTATCTGCCTACCAACGTTATGTCCATGACAGATGGCCAGTGGATCTTGGACATGGCTGTGTTCAAAGACACGATGCGTCCGGCTGTCAGTACCGGCCTGAGTGTGACACGCGTGGGTGGTGTGGGCCAAAACAAGCGTCAAAAGGGTTATGCCGCCGCACTCAACAAGACACTGGCCGGCTACCGTGTGGCCGAGGAGTACGCTCACTTCGGCACTGAACTGTCGCCCGAAGCCCAGGCCGATTACGACAAGGGCAAGGCGCTTTTCCGTCTGATGAACCAAGACATCGGCGAGGGCTACAACCTGGTG
>CAZRWV010000182.1:0-1831 GCA_964603965.1 uncultured Candidatus Saccharibacteria bacterium | reverse complement strand
GTGCAGCGTGTACTACAGCGCTACAAGGACCTGCAGGATATCATCGCCATCCTGGGCATGGAAGAACTAAGCGAAGAGGACAAGCAGCTCGTGAACCGCGCTCGCCGCATCCAGCGGTTCCTAAGCCAGCCGTTCTTCGTGGCTGAGCAGTTCACCAACAACCCCGGCCAGTACGTCAAGCTGAGCGACACCATCAAGGGCTTCCAGGAAATCCTGGCTGGCAAGCACGACACCATCCCCGAAACGATGTTCAACCTGAAGGGTACCATCGAAGACGTAGTTAAAGCGGCAAAGGCGGCCAAATAACGTGATTCACTTCCAGCTGGTAGCACTAACCGGTACGAAGTTTGACGGCGACGCCTACGAGATCATCCTGCCCACATTGGACGGTGAGATCGGTGTGCTGCAAGACCACATGCCACTCGTGAGTGTGGCATCGGTGGGCGTGATTGCGGTGCGCAAAGATGCCAAAGACGCTGACCGCGAGCGCGATTACTTCGCGATTAGCGGCGGCGTGATCGAAGTCAGCGGCAACACGCTGCGCGTGCTGGTGGACGAAGCCGACCACGCCGACGACATCAACGAAGCCGAAGCTGAGGCCGCCATGGAGCGCGCCCACATACTGAAAGCCGAAGCCAAAGACGAAGTCAGCCTGGAGCACGCCCAACAGCTAGTCGACCGTCACGCGGTACGGCTGCAGGTGGCCGGGCTTAAGCGACGGCACCAGAAATAAGAACGAGCCTTGCTTTAAGCGATAACGATGCGGCCCAGACCGCGCCGTAAGCCACTGGCATAATCGATGGCTCGGGCTGTCTCGTTGGCGTTACCGACGATACCGAGTGGGACATCGCGTGGATCATCGCTACCGTGCTTGCTGGCAAGTACAGCGCGGACGGCTGTTGCCAGCATGGTTTGAACTATCAGGAACATGCGGGCCGGTATTCTGTGCTCTCCGAGTAGTGCGCTGATATCGAGTGCTACCCGGCCTGGGTCGCCGCGGTAAGCGGAAAGACCAAGCTCGCGGGCGCGGAAAGCGCTACCTACCCTGTCCAGTTCAAATCCCATGAACATGGTGTCGCGTACGTCGGCGTTGCCGTCAACGGGTATGGGCTTGTCATCCAGGATAGCCACGGGCATGCCAGCTTCTAGCTGTCGTCTGTAGTCATCGCGACCAAAGACGTGGGTTTTGCCGGTGTCCAGCTCGTTCAGCAAAAAGCCAAACGCGTCAAACAGACGATTAAATTCCCGTTGACCCTCCAGACTGTCGTCTCCGAATGCCCGGTATACGTCAGCTTCCATTACCTGTCGCACGAGTATCCGGTTGCGGTGTGCTTGCGGATCGTGCGGAGTGCTGCGGTGGCGTGCGGCTTTTTCCAGTACTTTTACACCGCTACCGTTGTACAGACAACCAACTTCTTCGTCTGGCTTATCTGTGTTGGCAAGGTCAAAGTGCCGCGAATTTCCTTCCTTACCCATGTCACTGTGTAGGGCGCTCAGTACGCCGCGCAACTCATTAACCAGCTCTACGCCCCCGTTGATGTCGTTGATCTGCTCTACGAAGGCGCGCTTTGCTGCGGCGGTCTCGGCGATTGCAATGCCTACCAATAGCATGCCCATGGATTTGCCGACAGGCCCACCGAATAAACTCGCGTAGGCGTCATGTACCGATAGGGTTCGAGGGCCGGTTAGGGCGTCGATTTCAGCCGCAGACGCGATCGTGGGGGTGCGTTTGTCGCCGCATAGAGTCACCACCTCTTTACCGTCAGGGATGGGACACATCATTGCCTCGTGCCGTTCTGCTTCGGCTGCGGTTAGATACCCATATGTACCT
>CAZRWV010000181.1:0-1837 GCA_964603965.1 uncultured Candidatus Saccharibacteria bacterium | reverse complement strand
GGAGTCGAACCCACGACCCGCTGTTTACAAAACAGCCGCTCTGGCCACTGAGCTATGCCGGCCTAAAACTACCGAGTAAGTGTACCAGAACAGGGGTCAAACTACAACTCTTGGCGGGCGGTGCATGCGCGTCGGCTGGTGCGTGGTCGTGATGCTGGTTAGACGCTTCAATTTGTCCTCTAGCAGATCAGCATCGGTGTCGCGGCCATGTGTGCGGTACGCGCGGATTAACAGATTGTACGTCTCTTTGTTGGGCTCTAGCTCCAGAGCGCGCTCCAGCTCCTGGAACATCAGCCGCGTGTTGCCGATGTGCTCCTGAACTTTGGCGTAGGCGACGTGGCGAGCCGCCAGCTCGTCCTCCATTTTCAGTGCCTGCTCGAAGGCGATGGCGGCCTTTTCGTAATTCTCCGTTTCGTAATAGATCAGTCCCAGGTTGTGCAGCGCCGACGGCGTGGCCTCGATGCTGGAAGCAATCTCGAAGCAGTCGATGGCGTCGCGGTACTCCTTCTGCTTGGCATAGAGGATACCCAGGCGATTGTAGGCGGCGGCGTTGCGCTCGTCGATTTTCAGGATGGTAAGCAATGCTTTCTCAGCCCGCAGGAAGCGGTTCTCGCGCATACCTTGGTGGGCGATGTCCCACAATTTGCCCAAGCGGTTACCGACGCCTCGCGACAAAGCGGTCACTTGGTCGTCGCGGAGCTTGGAGTTCCAGTACGCGAGGGCGCCGAAAGCACCCACGAGCGTTAACTCAAACATACGTTCTTCCAGTATAGCAGAACTGATCGCAATGGCTGCCCGTCATTCCCGGCTGGACCGGGAATCCAGTCAACATAAACCATTCCTCATATTCACTGCTGAAGCGCAGCCCAGCCTGGGTTCCCGTCTGCGCGGGAATGACGGGCATCTAGATTTGGAGCATGAAATTTAGGGCGACCAGCTTGATCTGAGCACTGGCGAGCGTTGCGGCGTAAGCTTCGTGCGCGGCCCGCAACACGCCGTGCCATTTGCGGGCAGTGGCCTGTGCGGCACCCGGTTTCTCCAGATTAATCTGGGCCATGCGCTGCACGATGAACAGTACGTCCAGCCACTGCTGCTTGTCCTTGGTCAGCTCGTCGATCGCAGCCAGCCGCTCAAAGCTGGATTCTTGCAGGAGTTTTCGAGCCTTTGCCGCAGCCGCCACCAGCGGATGGTCGTCGTCGTGCGCCAGCAGGGCCTGTGTTAGCCCCGGTAAGCCATCGCTCATGAGCACCGCGCGGTCGATAGCAGCTGCGCTATACCCACTATTCACAAAATGCTGCTTGAGCGCCGCAGGTGGCGGAGACTGCAGGTTAACGATCTGGACCCTGGACAGGATCGTTGGCAGCAAGTCTAGCTCGTTGGCGGCGGTCAGTATCAGGACTGTCCCGATTGGCGGTTCTTCGATCGTCTTGAGCAGCGCGTTCTGGGCTTGCAGCGTCATGCTGCCGGCGTGCTGGATTAGCACCACGCGCGTCACGGCCGCTTTACTGGTAGATTTCAGAACTAGGAAGTGCGTAACGGCGCGGATTTCTTCGATTGAAGTGGCCTTGCCGCCAGCTGGCTCGATCTCTTTAAATGCGGCATTTGCCTGGAGTTTAGTCGCCTCCACACCCAGCAGCTGACTGGCCAGATAGTACGCTGCAGCTCCCTTGCCTGCACCGTTGGGAGCGATCAGCAGAACGGCGTGCGCCGGCTTGGCCACAAATTGTGTCAGGTCCTGTTCGGTTCTCTGACTTAACAAAGGCGCTATCATAGCCCTAACTATACCCGCAGCCGTCATCTCCGGCCAGATCGGGGATCCAGGTTCTGTTGCCTTTTG
>CAZRWV010000180.1:0-1883 GCA_964603965.1 uncultured Candidatus Saccharibacteria bacterium | reverse complement strand
ACCTTGCAGCGCTACGTGAACCAGTACGGCCAGATTGAGACCCGCAAGAAGACCGGCCTGACCGAAAGCGAGCAGCGCCACCTGGCCGCCGCCATCAAGCGCGCCCGCCACATTGCACTGCTGCCGTTCGTGGCCAAGGCGTAGCGCCAACGCACACTGTTCAGTGCCACCAAAAAGCCGGGATGCAATATTCCGGCTTTTTCTTTGGCTGTGCACGCGCGCAGGACTGTTGTCGTAATAACAGCTTGACGAGTGCGCAAACCCGGCGTAACGTGGAAATTACCAATTAACGCGGACTTAGCTTCCGCAGGAGGAGTTGCCATATGGCACGTAGTTTCAACCAAGTAGTATTAATGGGGAACCTGACTCGGGATCCCGAACTCCGGCAGACACCGAACGGACAAAATGTTTGTTCGTTTAGCCTGGCGCTCAACCGCAGCTACAAAGGCACCGACGGCACCTGGCAGGAAGCCACTGATTACATCGATGTAGTCGCCTGGGGTCCACTCGGTGAGCGCGTAGCGCAGTACCTGAGCAAGGGGCGCCCGTGCCTGGTCAACGGCCGGCTGCAAAGCCGCCAGTGGGAACAGGAAGGCCAAAAGCGCACCAAGGTGGAAGTAGTGGCCCAAGACGTCACCTTCCTGGGCGGCGCCGGCGGCGGTGACGGCGGCGGCAGCTACCAAGGCTCCAACAGTGGTGGCTCATCCAGCAGCGCTGGCGGCTCCGGCAAGCCCGCCCCCAGCAAAAAGCAAGATGATGTCGTCATCGAGGACATCACCGATGAACCAATTAACCTGGACGACATTCCGTTCTAAGCGCGCATATGGTGGCCGAAACACTGCCGCGCGAGGTGGACTATGAGTTTCCGCCGGCAACAACCGGTCTGATGCTTCCGCTGAGGGCTTGGCTAAAGGCCGAAAGCTGGGAGGATTACGAGCGCGAAAAGCTGTTCATGCAACTGCAGGGCGCTGCCGTTGACGCCTATCGGCACTTTGGGGGCGGGCAGCCCGGTATGGTACCCCTTTGGGAAGTTACAGAAGAGGAAATCCAGGGCTATATCGAGCGGACGTCTCTGTACGAGTCACAGATCTACGACCGGTTTGCTGCCCGCCTGGCGCTCAGATATCTGGAGGGTCTCGGTGACGACTACGACACCCTTAGCTCATCCCCCGCGCTGCGCGATTGGCGTTTTGAGCCAAGGTATCAAAGATCGCCGCGCAGTCTGCGATAATAAAGGAGATGAGCAACTCATCTCCTTTTTGTTGAAGTGGCAGGTGGAGCGCCAAGGCGAGCGGTGTGAATAAGCGTAACCGCTAATTGATATTTTGTACATCTTGTGCTATAGTGTTTATAGTAACCCCAAAACAAATATGACAGAGATAAACTTGCCGGAACTAAACTTCCTCACGACCACTCCCGAGGGCGACATCCTGCCGCTCGATCCACTAACGGGTGACCCGTTGCGTCCGGGCGTGGTACCGGAAAGCATTTTCCTGGATGATGAGCTGGCCGCCGGGATTGATTACCTACGCAACTATCATCCCTCGTTCAGGCTGTTGCCGACTCGCCACCACCAGGCCGAGGACCTGCGCACCGCGGGCATAGACTTGCATGCGGAGGCAATCAATGTGGCGCAAAGCGGCGGCATACTGTTTCTGGAGGGCATACATCTCCAGGGTAAAAGCCAGGACTATGATGCGATGTTCGGCGTATTGTCCCACATCGATACCAAAAACGCGGAAGACACAGCTTGTGACGTGATAGATAGGGTATATGCAGACAAGCCGTTTTTTGCCGAAGAACTCAAGCAGATTATTGGCACCAAGGCGACGATTGCCTTGGCGGACTATGCAGTGGACGGCGATCGTCCAGCTGGACAGGTC
>CAZRWV010000179.1:0-1906 GCA_964603965.1 uncultured Candidatus Saccharibacteria bacterium | reverse complement strand
TGCACAGCCATGTGGTTCTGTTCAAAGCAATATTCGCACTTAACGTAGTCGCCAGCATGCTCCAAACTTACCCAGAACGGTAAGGTGCAGTTCTGGCATACAAGCTCATATCCAGCTTTCAGAATATTCTTCTTGAGCATGAAATCTATGCAGTCGTCAGGAGTTAGGTGCGGGGTTTCGCGCCGGTCTATGAAAAGGCGCTTAAACTGTTCGAAGCCAATGGTGCCGTCTGGCGAACGGTCGTTGATAATCTGTCTGGTGTTGCTGTATGATCTGCTCTCTGATACGTTTGTGGTTTCTATCAGGTTGCGCACGCCTCTAACCTTAAACACTCTGCACGATTCGAGCCCACCCATACGTGCAACCAGCTTTTCGGACAGCACACCGGCCGTACTGTTTTGCAGCTCCATACCGCACAGGCTGAATATCTGCCGTATGACGTCCAAGTCGCCCACGGGCGTGATGCGTTCGATGTCGTCATTCGTTTCGGTAAAGAACTCTATCTCACCGCGCTTCAGTCTGACCGGCGTGCCGTGCGTTGGTGATAGGTTGCGCGACGCCCATTCGGTTAGCTCGTCCCATGCGGGCAGAACAATGTCGCTGCGCGTTCTGTAAAGCCCGGTCGTGGAAGATAGATTTGATACCAGTATCTGTGGCCTATAGAACTGCTGCGACGGTATCTTGTATGGCAGGGGCGGTTTGCTGAACGTGATAACGCGCTGGTCGTCGAACGGCTCGAGTTGGCCGAGGACGTACTGGGTATTGTTTATTCGCAGTTCAAGTCCTGCGTCACGACTGTCGCCCGTCCAGACACCGTATTCAATCCGGTGATAAAACGGTGTATTGACGAGTTCTGTAGCGTACTGCTGTATCGTAGCCTCGGGTACTCCAAGATCGCTCCGATACCAAACGTTGTGGAGTATAGCCATGTTCTTCGCGGCTTCGGTGAGCTGTTTGGCGACGGCCTTTGCAATAGCTACTCCGTCTGAGCCTGATATGTCCACAAAGACAACCTCATTACCAGTGGCACGCAGGTTCCAGAAGTTGATAATATCGAGCACGTTGGCCGGGTTGCCCATGTAATAGCCGTTGTTGTCCTCGGCGGCCCAGTGGCGTCGCAGCAACACTAGGCCGTAGCCGGTAAGGTTGATTGGCGTGTAGGCCGCGATAGCATCTGCGGCAGATTTTACGTCTTTAATCGTCACGTCTTTGGCAGGTAAAACTTGCTTGAATCCCACTTCGAAGTCGATGCTGTCGAAAGAGGGGTATACGCCGAGTGATGCGGCGTACATCAGCGATCTTGGTCCGGCTTCATCCCATTTTGGGAATATGGCCCGGCTGTCTTTTTTGGTGCGGAGTTGTCGGCTTTCTGACAGTTGGCGCATCACATGCCCAACGTCCAGCACGTTTATTGTCACGCTTTGTTCCTGCCGGGTGTAGGTGCCTTTCTTGCCGTACTCCTCCCACGCGTAGCGCGGTTTCTTCAGCAGGGTTGGGAGCTCTGTCTTCGACCGGTTCTCGATTACATCCGGCTGGAACAGATCTAGTAGCTCTTTTTGTAGCTCACCGCTTAGACCAATGGGGAGTATTGGGTTGTATATACCACCGACGACCATCGTGGCACGCTGAATGGCATCCAGCACCTGTTCTGCGCTGTCATACCTGACGGCATAAGCAATCTTGAGCGGCCTGTAGTGGTGGGATAGTTGTACGGTTTTCATAGCATCAGTCTGCCCACCCGTTGCTCTAATTTTACGCCTCCAGTGCGCTCTGTTCCAGTGGTCGATATCAATGGGTGGGGGTGTAAAAATGAACATGACCAGACCTATCACGTCGCTCCAACTCGCTGGGCCAGCAAGAAAATTGCACCAGCCTCGCGACTGATGCAATTTTCTTGGCGGAGAGA
>CAZRWV010000178.1:0-1931 GCA_964603965.1 uncultured Candidatus Saccharibacteria bacterium | reverse complement strand
CAAACGGCTCGGCCGCTACGGCCAGCAGGTCTAGATCCAATTCTTGGGCAACTCTTTCGAGTGCACCGATATGGATCATCGGCGCAAAAGCCGTGTAGAGTTGCACGACGACTTCCCGGCCTTGGAATCCAATTGGGTTCGTCACGGGGTAGCCATCGATCTCGATACTCACTAGCGCGCTGTTGACCAGCCGGACTTCGACATCTTTGCCGCCCAGCTCCATGGCCAGCTGCTGCTTGGCTTTAGCCTCGGCACGCTGCTGCACCAGGTGAATGATGCGCTCCATTTCGGTGATATCAAGTGGTTTGGCGGCTTCTTTGCGCGCCACCCGGATGGTTGTGGTCGTGCCCTTCACCAGCTCGCCGGCAATACCGATGATAGCCCGCCGCACGCTGACGCCGGCTTGCTGCTCGGCTTCGTTTAAGGCTTTGTCGCAGTTGGCCACCACGCCTGCAATATCAGATATCGCGCCGGCCTGCATGTCGCTGAGCTCTTGATGTTCACGCCCCGTGCCGACGATCTCGACGCTGTTGTCGGCCTCAGTAATCTTACCGATCAGCGCCTTGATATATTCGGTACCGACGTCGAGCGCCACGATATATTCATCACCGGCAGTTTTTTTGGCGTCGCCGCCGCTGGCTTTGGCTTTGTCTAGGACTGTTTTGGCGGAATGGGAAGCTTTGTTGGCAAACGAACGGCCAAGCGCCGTCAGGCTGTCGAGAGTAGGCATATACGGTTTATTTTAGCACAGCGAACTAGGGGCTGGAGCCATAAGCGGAGGCGCTCCTTCCCAAATGGCGCACGAGTTCTTACGCCCAAGAACCGATCTCCTTCTTGTGCCTTGATGCAAAAGAAGCAAAAAATCAAGGCCGGAGCTTACGCTGATGGCGGGAAAGGCGGGCCACAAGACAGAGTATGATTGAAAGAGAACCTAATTTAGGAGGTGCGGGGCATGAGTGAAGATCTGATCGTGGTGACGACGAACGATTTACCAGGGTATGAAGTGGTGGAAGTGTACGGCGAAGTGTTTGGGCTAATTGTGCGCAGCCGCAATATTTTCAGCAACATCGGCGCCAGCTTCCGTACTATCTTTGGCGGCGAAGCCCGAGGTTATACCAGGCTGCTGTCGGACAGCCGTGAACACGCTCTCGCGCGCCTACGCGAAGCAGCCGCCGCCAAAGGCGCCAATGCCGTCCTGGCGATGCGTTTCGACAGCGGCGACATTGCCCAGGTTATGAATGAAGTTGCCGCCTACGGCACCGCCGTCAAAGTCGTCAAGAAAAAGTAATCGTTGCACGCGTCAGTTATGCCTGGCAATGTAGGAGCGATGCAATCTGTTGGCTAAGTGTCCGATAAATCGTCTGTAGGATGGGCTGTCTGCGCCCATAAGGGTAGCGAAAACTTCAGCGTCATAGGCGGCCAGCACTTCCGTGCGACCATCTTGATCAAATGGCCGCGACAAGCTTAACCCTCCTAGACCTTGCGCCGCACGTTCTTTGTTCGTGTCTTCGAGTGCCTGAGCACAAAGTTCGTATTGGCCTGGGATCATACGGACTAGCTTGTCACCTGGCACACCGTCCCCCATCTGGTTTCATTGTACATGATCGGCGGCCGCCGAAGCACCTGCGGAAGCGGCCTTACCGTTTTGGACGCAGGATCAGCGCAATGTTCTTGGGGCCGCTGAAATTGAGCGGCACACGCTCGTGATTGATGCCCGATGTTTGGCAGCATTGTTCGATCGCTTCCAGCAGTTCATCGCGGCCCAGCTTGGTGTCGCGCGTCCAGAAGTTGCAGCATGGCACGACCACCACAGGCCGAACTTTGGCCGAGCCCACCACTTCACGCAGCGCTTGATCGGGATGTAGGCCGACGATCAAATCGTAGTAATCCGCCTTATCCGCGGTATATTCGGCCTGCCTGTTAGCTACACC
>CAZRWV010000177.1:0-1958 GCA_964603965.1 uncultured Candidatus Saccharibacteria bacterium | reverse complement strand
AAACCCAGTGCCTTACCGCTTGGCGACGCCCTATCAACTGGCACGATTATACTAAAAAACTCCTCCGAAGACCAGAGGTCCGAGCAGGGGACTAGGAACTACACTAGTTGCCGCCGTCGAGCAGCCACCAGCGCCAACGCCCCCGGCACCAGCGGCAGCCAATAACTAACCAGCCGAAATAACAGCACCACAGCACCCGCGTCCGGCGCAGCCACGCCGTACGCCGTCAGGCCAGCAAACAATCCCGCTTCCGCGCCGACCAAACCACCGGGCGTTGGTGAGGCTGTGCCGGCCAGCATGCCGACCGTAAACACCACGAAGATTTGCAACAGACTCAACTCAATCCCAACCGAGCGAGCAGAGCACAGCAGCATCAACGTATACGTGACCGTCAGCAGCATTGCCAGCCCAAGCGCCCGCAGCAGACGGTGCAGCCGAACTTTGCGCGCACTTAGCCACATATTCCGCAAAAACTGCGTGATGCGACGACGCACTACGGGTGCGGCCAACACTGCCAGAACCGCCAGTAACGAACCGAGTGCAATGCGCCAGTCCAACTCAACGTGCAACTGCAGCCGCTCAAACACCACCGGGGATAGCAAGCCCACGCCCAGCAACAGCAGCAGATGCGCCGCCATGCCCACCAAGTTATTCACGCTCACCACGGCCGTCGCCTCGGCCGCCGTGTGCCGCCGTTTGTACAGATACACGCCGTGCAGCCCCAACCCGCCCAGACCGGCCGGCAGCAGTTTACCCACAAACATCGTGGCAATCTCGATTAGTACCGTCTGGCGGTACCGCAGGGGGTGCAGCGCCAGTGCGCTATAAATGCCAGCGGCGATCACAAACGTCAGGCACATCAATAGCAGAGCGCCGAGCAGCCAGATTGGATCGGCGTCGCGGGCCAGCGACAGGCTATGCGAAACGGTCGGCCAGTTGCGCACCAGCACATATACACCCGCACCCAGCACCAGCAGACCAATAGCCACACGGAGCACAATCGCGCCCTTTGCAGATCGTGCCCGCCCAGCCATCGCAGCTTACCGCGAGCGCACCGGCACTTTGGCGAGCCGTAAGCGGTACTGCGCAACGGCCATCAGGCCCAACACTACCGCCAGATACGCTAGGCCCGTCATGCAAGACCGTAGCAGCGGTGAGTGCATTTGCCACACCAGCAACGTACCAGTGGCGTGCGTTGCGCCCACTAGCCAACGCGTGGCCTTTAGCCGCCATTCGGCCGGCATCAACAGCGCGCAGGTCGCCTGTACAATACTCGCCAGTGCAATCGAAACGTGTAAAACTATAAGCATACTACTAGTTTACGGCAAAAACGGAGCGAGCGCCAGTACTAGCGTCAAGATCAGCAGTGTGTGTAGCGAAAAGCCAAACATGCCCCGCGCCCACTTGGCCGGATCGACCGACTTAAAGCCATCCAAGCCCCGCCACAACCAGTACAGTCCCAACCCGGCCACCACCAGTCCAAACACCAGCCCGGCCTCGCCCCACACGCTCAGTGCCGCCGCGGCCAGCACATACAGCGCAGTGTAGGCCAGGATCCAGCGCTGCGTGCTGCGCACGCCCTTCACGACAGGCCAGATGGGCAGGCCACCCGCCCGATAATCTTCCAGCCGGTACACGCCAATAGCGTAAAAGTGCGGCATCTGCCAAAACAGCATCGTCAAGCCCAGCAGCAGGGCAGCCAGGTCGAACCGGCCAGTCACGGCCGTGTAGCCGGCAACTAACGGTGCCGCGCCGGAGATCGTGCCGATCAACGTGCTATACGGCGTGGTGCGCTTGCTCCAGGCATACAGCACCACGTAATCCACATAGGCGACCAGCCCGAGCAGTGCCGTCAGCTGATTGACATACGCTACCAGTAGCGCCATGCCCGCTACCCCTAGTACTACGGCTAGCGTAGCAACAGAGGCGGGTGACACTATGCCAGACACCAGCGCTCG
>CAZRWV010000176.1:0-2005 GCA_964603965.1 uncultured Candidatus Saccharibacteria bacterium | reverse complement strand
CTCAGCTCTCGCTCTCACGGGGTTTTGCGGCGCTCTGTTCAGCCTTCTGCTCACCAGTCTGATCGTAAATTTGAAAGTTCTCGGACAACGCGCACGCGCTTTGGCGGACGAGGAAACCGCCGAAATTCAAAAATCCCGAGAACTTTTACAAAACCGCACAGGAAATTGCCAGCGGCAGCCTTGCGGAAGAGCTGGCGTGGTATACCAGGCGTTCAGGCTCGGATAAAGTGCAAGGAAGCAAGGAGGAGCGAGAGAGCCGTACGCAAAGTACGGTGAGTGAGCCCCGCGCGCGGCTGACGCAGCAATTTGCCGAGAGTGACGGCGGGGCCGATGGCTCGGCCGTCGGACGGGCCGACACGACCTGGATGTCTGGCACTAATTTTGCGGGGATTGACCTTAACATGGGCTGTCCGTCTAAAAGTGAGGTGCAGGGCGGTACGTGCAGCGCACTGATTAAACGCGAAAATTGGCCATTAGCCGATGAAATAATGAGCGCCACCAAAGACGGCCTGGCCGGCATGTTGCCGCTGAGCGTTAAAACCAGGCTCGGCTTTAGTGAAGTCGACTTGGGTTGGCACGAATTCCTGCTGGGTCATGACCTGACAATGTTGGCCGTGCACGGCCGGACGCGCAAAGAAATGAGCAAAGTACCGGCGCATTGGGACCTGATCGGCGAAGTCCGCAGCCTGCGCGACAAGCTGGCGCCGCAAACCTTGATGGTCGGCAACGGCGATGTGCTCAGCCGCGCGCAGGGCGAGGCGCTCGCCGCCCAGTACCGACTTGACGGCATCATGATCGGGCGCGGCATTTTCCAAGATCCATTTGTGTTTGCTAACGAGAGTCCGTGGACGGATTACACCAGGCTGCAGAAGCTGGAGCTATTCCGCCGCCACGTCCAGCTGTTCATCGACACCTGGCGCACGACGGCCAAACCGTCGGCGCCGCTCAACAAATTCTGTAAAACCTACGTCAACGGTTTCGACGGCGCCAAAGAGCTGCGCGAACAATTCATGTCCGCCAAAGATGCCGAAGATCTGCTGGCGCGCATCGCACAAGCGATATAGGCCGTGATTACCGCTGCGCGGCCAGCGCAGTGAAAAAAGTTAGATTTCCAGAGAGACAATCTTGGTCAAAAAATGGTGGGGGCGGTTGGGTTCGAACCAACGACCAACAGGTTATGAGCCCGCTGCTCTGACCACTGAGCTACGCCCCCTTAACAGATCGAAGTATACCAGATCGGGCGGTGGTTATATACTGGTACTGATCCTATGGCGCTCAAACAAACATTACAAAGTTATCTCCAATTTGCCTGGCGCTACGCGCTGCTACTGCGCGACATTCGTGTCGCCGGGCAGGTGGTGTTTGGGGTTGTCGTCGTTCTGGAGCTGCGTCAACACCATCGACACCAACTACGAACTACAAACGCAGGTGGCGACCTTGCAGCAGCGGAATGAATTGCAGCAGCTTGAGAACAGCAACCTCGGCCTGCAGAACGAGTACTACAACAGCAATCAGTACCTGGAACTGTCGGCACGGCAGAATTTCGGTCTGGGGATGCCCGGCGAAACCGAACTGATTGTGCCCAAGAGCGTCGCGCTCGCCTACACCGTGCCCATGCCGGACGCTGCCGCCAGCGCCAAGCCTACCCCTGAAGTACCCGCCTATCAACGCAACGTCCAGGCCTGGGTAGATTTTTTCCTGCACCGCCAGAATTGACAAACCCACCCCTGTTCCGTATAATTACAGTAAGTCTATTTCCTGCTCCTGTTGTTTAGGAAAAGAGCATCCGGCCTCCCGCAAGGAAGCCGGAGGTGAGAAAAACTTTTGTTTTGTCTCAAATGTACTTTACAGTTTGCCCAAAATTCCAAACCAGGGAGCGAAGTCGACCGTTTGGAATTTTAAGAGGAGAAGTATAGGATTAGATCGAAGCTTTTGCCGAAGGCAAAACGAGATGTATCTGTAGACTTCGACGACGCGGGGTGGAGCAGCGGCAGCTCGCATGGCT
>CAZRWV010000175.1:0-2046 GCA_964603965.1 uncultured Candidatus Saccharibacteria bacterium | reverse complement strand
CCGGCAACGCGCCACAGGTATCACCTTGATCCGCAACACCGCGCTCAACCCGCAGAGGCCGCGCGCCTGCCGAGTCAGCGCACGAGACGTGAACATAGCGTCGTCAATAATCGTTCCCGGATCCATCGGGAACGGATACTATTAAGAGCTACCGTGAACGCTTGCCGATCAATCTGGAGATCGCAGTGGACGTAGGTCGTGTTGGCCGATTCGTAGGGCATGTTCTGGGTGTAGCTCCAGCCGAAGACCCAGGTTCCCGCCGACGGCGTCGTCATGGGTCTGGCCCAGGATGGTGTGGTCAAAATGGCTACGAAACAGCGCCAGGTCGCTGTGTTTACCCGAGACGAGTAGGGCAAGGATGGGGAATTCGGGCTGCGTTTCGTGTAGCAGGTATCCGGGCAGGGAAGTCCTGGTCAGAAAGTTGGCGTAGGCGTGGCCCTCGACATGATTTACTGCATAGAGCGGTTTGCGGTGCGCGATTGCCAGCGTGCGGGCTGTCACGACGCCGATCAGCAGGCTGCCGCCGAGGCCCGGGCCGTAGGTGACGGCAATGGCGTCGATGTCGCTCCAATCTGTCCTGGCGTCACTTAGCGCCCGGGCGATTACCTGGTTGATCACCTCGATGTGGCTGCGCGCCGCAATCTCCGGCACGACACCGCCGTACTGCACGTGCAGGTCGGCGCTAGAGGCAATTACATTACTCAACAGCCGCTGTCCATCCTCTACGATTGCCGCGCCGGTTTCGTCGCAGCTAGTCTCAATCCCGAGCACTCTCATCACCCCTAGTGTAACACCGAAGTGGGGCAGGGTGCCTGCACGGCCAGCGGGAGCGCTTATGCCAGCCCGAGTTGTGAATCTCACTGCCGGATTCCGCGCCGCATGGCTAAATAGTGCTTACGTAACGGCGAGGTACTTCATGGCCAGGTCGACGGTGAATGGGTGAAAGATATAGCGCAGACGGCTCAGCGGGGCAGCTAACCGAGCGCGACATGTCGCCTGCATTGCCGGCCGCGAAGGACATTCTAGGCGACGATGCCGCCCAAACGGCGTTTGCTAACGGTGGCGAGGCGGGCTACTTGGCGTACATCCAGACGCAAATGCCGCAGGCCTGGGTTAGCCAGCCGGTGCGCCGCGCCCTACGGGCAGCCAACGCAAACATTTACCGTGATTACGAAGAGTCGCAACCAGGCGCCGTGGCGGCCGCGCAACTGGCGCCGCGCGCAGGACGCATCTGGCTCGCACCCGTCGTCACCGAACATCCGCTAGCCTCCAAGGTAGCCTATATCGGCACCGATGAGCCGCCCCAGACGCCAGGCCGCCGCGGTAAACGCAGAAGAAGAGATGGAGATGATGCAGAAGGCGAGATGGTGGTAGACCCCATCGTGCCGCCGAACCCCGTGCCGCCTGCCGACGAAGCGACGCTGCCAACAGGAGTACCTACGCCCGATCGACCACCGCAGGTCTTGTTGGGACCGCCCGGCGGTAGCGGTGCACCACCGCGGCCGTTCGTGGTAACGCCGGCGCCGGCAGCACCGTCAAATGGCGCTAGTAGGCCACCAGGCCAGGGCCGCGGCCCGGGTCAGCCCGATCAGTTGCTCCCGGGCTGGATTCCAGAGATGGGTGAGGGCTTCCGCACGGCCGCCGCGAGCTACGCCGGCGTCCTGGTCGAACGCCGCGTCGGCATTGCCGGGGCGGTGGCCCGTTCCCAGCGCCGTGCTGACCGGATATTTTCTTGGCGCATGCACCGTAAAGGCCGGGCGTTACTCAACCGTAGCCAGGCGGCACGCGCGGCATTTGAACAGGTGCTTCACAACGAGGTGAGCGCCGCACCGCCGAACCGTCAGCAAGATGTAATGCGGGCGCGGCTAAACCAGCTGGAAAGCATGGTGCACGAACGCTGGCTGAACCAATGGCACCACGCCGAGCGGCGCTCGGGTCAGCCCGTTCACTGGTGGCAGAGCCGCAGATATCTGGGGTACACGGCTGTACTGGGCGTCTGTACGGGTGCCGTTATGGGCCTGGTCGCGACGGCTACGAACTCACCGG
>CAZRWV010000174.1:0-2054 GCA_964603965.1 uncultured Candidatus Saccharibacteria bacterium | reverse complement strand
CGGGCAGCTTCTTGGCCCCGAACAACAGCAACACAATAGCCAATATGATTAGCAGTTGCGGCGTCCCCAAATCTAGGATTGCAAAACTTGGTACCATACGTTTCCCTCTCTTTATGCCCTACTAATAGGTGCTCAACGTTATCGTATCATAAGCGACTTGCGGTAGCAACATCGTGGGGCTGTGCGGCCACGCCAGCGTGATCTATTCGGACGCTTCTGATGGTTTGGTCTGCGTGAAGTAGTTGATCTCGTTTATGACGTCTAGCAGCGCCTGGGCACGGACCTTTTCGTCCTCGATGGACTGCGCAGCCTTGTAGGCGGTGGGGATACGTGCTGGATCGTCGGTGGTCTGGATAAACATCATGGTGGTGCGGAACTTTTCTTCGGGTGTTTGGTCTAGCTGGTCGACGAGCGGGCTGAGCTGGGTAAGAGCCTGAGCCTTCAGGCTGAGCAGGTCGTCGCTAGAAACGTTGGATGGAGTTCGCGCCGGCATTGCCGGGGCGTCATTTGGTTCGGTAACGGGTTCGGGCTGTGGCTCCACGTCCGGCAGGTCGGTCTCGTCTTGCGTTGGCCCGGGGGCGGTAAACGAAGCCGGCTGCGGTTCGCTGCTGGCTTTGGGTGTAGCCGTGGGCGCGAAGCTCATAAGTGAGCTGGCCAGGTCCGGGACAGAAGTGGGTTGGTTTAGGATAGACGGCTCGTCCGGCTCGTCGACAGGAGGAGCGGCCGGCGGCACAGGCAAGCTGACACCGGTGGCAGGGTCGACAGCCAGCGGGTTAATACCCGCGGCCGAAGTCGGCGGCGCGGGCGGCGGCATCAGCGCAGTGTCGTTGTTTTGGTGTCCAAAAAGCATCCCTACCCCCTCGGCAGTCACTGGGTCTGCCGCGATTTTCAATTAGCTCGTTTGCAATCTACAATAGATATAGTAACAAAGTTTAGATTCAAAGCAAAAGCATTATAGGAGGGTACGGTTAGGTATGCTAGACGATTTGCAGAAGATTCATGAGCGGGACGCGCAGGATGCGCTCGGCATTGCCGAAAAGCAGTGGCAGCAGCTGGAGCATGTATTCGAAGTAGATGAGCCGCGCCTGGACGTGACCAACGTGGTCTACGCTGGCATGGGCGGTTCAGCGCTGGCCGCGCTCATTAGTACTAACTGGCCGGACTACCAACTGCCGTTCGAGATCGTACGCGACTACAACATACCGGCACATGTGTCGGCCAAGACCTTCTTTATCGCTTCCAGCTACTCCGGCAACACCGAGGAAACAATCAGCGCCCTGGCCGAAGCCGAAGCGCGTGGTGCCCACATTGCCGTCATTGCCAGCGGCGGTAAGCTGCAGCAGATCGCGGGCGAAAAGGGCTACCCATTCGTGTTGCTGCCGGGCCACTTGCAGCCTCGCCACGCCGTGCTGTACAACCTGAAGGCACTGGTGACGTTGCTCGAAAAAGCCGGCTTGGTGGCGTCGGCTGCGGCCGAAGCGGAGATGCACCGCACCGCCGGTTTCTTGCGCGACAAGATTCAGGCGTGGCTGCCCACGGTGCCCACCAAAGACAACCTGGCCAAGCAAATCGCGCTGGAGTGTATGGGCAAATCGGTGGTAGTCTACGCCGGGCCCAAGTTGGCGCCAGCTGCATATAAGTGGAAGATCAGCTTCAACGAAAACGCCAAGCAGGTGGCCTGGTGGGGGCAGTACAGCGAGTTCAACCACAATGAGTTCTTGGGCTGGAGCGAGCAACCGGAACAAAAACCGTACGCCGTCATTGACCTACGTAGCGGCCTGGAACACCCGCAGATCCAGAAACGCTTCGAGATCAGCGCTCGGCTGCTGAGCGGCAAACGGCCGGCACCGATTGTGGTGAATGCGCAGGGCGACACGCTGCTGGAACAGTTGCTCACCACGATTGCGCTGGGCGACTTCGTGACGCTCTACACGGCGCTGCTCGGCAACATCAACCCCACACCGGTGGAGCTGATCGAAAGGCTTAAGAAGGAGTTAGTCTAGCTCCTAAATTGCCTCGGGATGGTCCGGCGCTGGCCGGCAGGCTGCGGCCCC
>CAZRWV010000173.1:0-2072 GCA_964603965.1 uncultured Candidatus Saccharibacteria bacterium | reverse complement strand
TCGTCGATGTACGCCTTCGGCACCCGCAGCGCATAGGAGTTGCCGGTCTTGATCACCGTGGCAATGTAATTACTCATGTATTTACAATTGTATATACATGGTGATGACAGGTCAAGCCTGCCGCTCGGACGACATAAGAAAACACCTCGGGGTAAACCAAGGTGTTTTCATAATCAGAAAGCCTGTAAGCCGGGTTCTGTCCGGGGCTTGCCGCACCTTACGATGCGTTCACCCCTGACTGGCCATCTATCTAGGCCGGCTGTTGCCAACCGGCTCGAGCGGTTCTATATCGGGCTGGCGGGACGCCAACGGCCCCTTGCGGGGCCGACAAGGCCCATTCCTTGCAGCGGACAGGGTTTACCTCCCGCCGGCGTCACCACCGGCGACTACGGTCTCTTACACCGCGCGTTTCACCCTTACCGTCCCTTGCGGGGCGGCGGTATCGTTTCTGTGGCACTTTCCCTGGGGTCGCCCCCGGTCGCCGCTAGCGACTGTCCTTCCCTGTGCTGCCCGGACTTTCCTCGTGCGCATTGCTGCGCCCGCGGCCAGTTTGCTATCTGACCTCTGTATTATACCACTTTTGCCTGGCTCTAGGCAGTCTGGTATTCTTGGTTCGTTACGCGCACGGTTTCCAGCAGCTCTCTTGCGGTTGCAACGTAACGATAGGTTGGTTCAGCAGCTTGGCTAAGCCCGTCCTGGTACTTCTCTGAGCTCACCAGGTAGCAGCCATTAGCAAGCAACAGTACGCTGCTGTCAGGGCTGATATCAGCGGCGGCAGTATCTACCGCCAGCCCACTCTGAGTGGTGTAGCGAACCGGCCGGAAGCTTCCAAACTTACGTTTCTCCTGATCAAACAGGCCAAGAAGCGTGTCATGCTCCAACTGTTCAACACCACGGCGGTCCTTGAACACAGCTAGTACCCTTAGGCGTGCTTCCAGCACAGTACGACGATCTTCAAACACGCGTGCAGCACCTTCGGCAGCTGTCTCGCCCGGTATTAGTCCTAGGCTTTCACGGCCACGCGGGCGTTCTTGGAAGTGCCATCTTTCACGGCCAGCTCTAGTATTACCCGGCATATCTCGCGGCATCCGTTCCGGAGTCGGTTCCTGAGTCTGTCTCGTAGTCTTCCCAGTCATTGGAAATGTATCTCCTTAACCTTAATAGTGTGGATTATACACCTATTGTCAACATCTGTAAAGTGTTGTCGACGGGCTAAAGCCCTAGGCGGCCGTCGCGGTCTTTGCCTCGGATTGCAGCGCGTCGTCCATAGCCTTGTTCACCTCTTCGTCGGCCAGCTTGTTTAGCTCGCGCGGGACGTGGTCGAAGGTCACCTTCTTGAACTTCTGGGATAGCGCCACGCAGGCGTTGTGGACCGGCCAGAGGTCGCGGTTCTTGATCTTGAATATATTCTTCATCTGGTTGACCACCAGCATACTGTCCATGTAGACGTGAACCTCGTGCGCGTGGTAGTCGTAGAGCGCGCGTTCCAGGCCAAGTTTGAGCGCCTGGTACTCTGCCTGGTTGTTGGTGGTCACGCCCAGGTACTGACCGGCCCTTAAGACGATCCGACCACTCATATCCATCAGCACATAGCCGCTGGCGGAGGGTCCAGGGTTGCCGCGCGAACCGCCATCTGCATACAACTGCACCTCTGTTATAACCGTTGTCTCTTTGTCTACAATCGCTTCCACTTGTTCGTCGGTCGTGGCGTTAACCAGCGTATCGATAGTACTCGCCAAATCGCGGTCAACGTCCGTGATTTCCAGCTCGTCATTGTGCGTACTCAGCCAAACATCGACCACATTGCGGTCGTTTTGCCAGCGCGGGTAGTGATCGACGCGCTCCACTGCCTCGTGGACGCGGTCCATAAAATGCCAGGCTTCGCGGAAGTCCCGGAAGACGAATTGTTTGTATAAGCCGTGTTTGGTTTCTTGCCACATATCCGTTGTTTGTTTTAGTTGATACGTATGTATAGTAGCATAAGCGTGATCAGAAGTCAATACGTACGTACTCATCCACTATCCACCCACCATACATCTTGGACACCTTCACCACTAAACTAGAAAGGAGTG
>CAZRWV010000172.1:0-2120 GCA_964603965.1 uncultured Candidatus Saccharibacteria bacterium | reverse complement strand
GACGCCAGCATGTGGCCGCCACGACGCATAGCATCTAGTTCGGCGTCTGTCTTGGACTGCATAGGCATTAATTATAAGCCATCTCACGCTGTTTCCGAGGGATAAAATAACACCGCACTAGCACCAAGGTGGAGAAATATCCGCCGACACCACTAAAGCTAATTCGTCTGCTTTGCTTTTTTCTCCTCATCGGCCTGTTTCCTCTGTTCTTCCTGGATTTGCGCTTGGTTCAGTAGAAACATCAGCACTCCCTGGGGGTTATCGGCCGCTGCCGCCTGGTGCACCACACTGGCAACCTCCGCCCTAAAGCTAGCGCCGTTTTCGGGCAAGCTGTCGTATGCTCGCTCAAGCATTTGCGTTACCCGCGCAGGCACACTACGGATTTTTGCGCCTACTACTCGCTCACCGATGCTTCGCCGAAGCCCACTCACGACAACAGGTTCACTTGGGACGGTCGACTGGTCGTGCAGTTGCATGAATTGCTCCAGCCCCTTCAATATTTCTGGCAGGATCGTCTCTGCTTTCTTCGAGTACGACTGTAGCAAATCTCTCCTGGCAGGGTTCATGTAGACCACTAGAGCGCTCTCTATCATCGGACAGCTTTGCTCCAGCCAAGCCTGTCCGGCAAATTTCTCACCGCCACGCCACTTTATGCCACTATCCGCGATGCCGTCCAAAAGATACCGCATCCTTGATGACGGCGTGTCCCCACCAGTCGGCTTCCCCTCTACCCCGTGCTCTATGAACGAGCGTATGGTGGCAATTTCGGCCACGAATTGCTCCTTTGGTAGCTCATAACTGCCGACTATCTCAACGAAGTTCGCTACGTCGTCAGTGACCTGCTCTACCTTCTCCTGACCCTTCCTGGCGATGTAGCCGTCAAAGCGATCCTTCAATCCAGACGAGAAAAAGCCTATGAATCTAGATGCCACTCCCAGTGAGGGCTTCTCTTGTTTGACTTGTTCGGCGGTAATGGTTATGGGTGGCACCGGCACCTCTGCCCCAGCCGAGAGTTTGTTGGCCAAACTATTTGCCGCCACGGATAGGACCGGACTATGGTCTTTAAGTGCCCTATCTACCCGTTCACGGTACGGAACGAGTTTCTCGGCCATACTCTGTTGGGGCTCAACTGACACGGACTCGGCTAGTACCGCACCTTCGGCAGCTCTCGATCCGGTAGCCGAGGGCTGCCTCGCTTGCTCTGCTCTCGCCGCCTGGTTCGCCGCTTCGTCCAATTCCGTATACAATGGGGACCGGGGCAGGTCAGTATCAAAATCAAGTGGCGAAAGAGGCTCACCAGCCGGGTTTGGCGGTACAGTCTCATCTGTTCGCGGTGGTTGTTGTAGTGTTTCTTGCATAAGAAAACACTAGCATACTGGGCTGGCCAGTGGCAACGGTAGACAAAGCACAACGCTATACCGTGATACCAAGCTGCTCCGAAATGCGCTCGTGCACTTCGGCTGGAGATCCATCGGCGTCGATATCAACGATGCGGATACCCTTCTGTTCCATGTATGAAAGTAGCGGCCGTGTTACCGCCTGGTAATCGTTATAGCGCTGGGTGATAGCTGCTTCGTTGTCATCCAGCCGGGCACGTTTCTGCAGGCGGTCGCGGATAGCCTCTTCGCTCAGTTCCAGGTTAAGGACCACGGGCAGCTCGAACCGGCCGGCCTCTACCTGCATCAGCAACCAGTCAACCTGCGGCTTGGTGCGCGGGAACCCGTCCAGAATGAACTGCTCCTTGGTGTCGATAAACTCTAGTACGCGGTCCTCCACACGGATGACTTCGCCGTCACTCAGCAATCTGCCTTCCAACATCTCGTGGCGGCGCCGCCCGGTAAACAGCACGCGGAACACTTCACCGCTCGAGATGTAAGCATAGCCGTACTCGTCGGCCAATTGGTGGCCCTGCATGCTCTTGCCTGCCCCAGCAGGGCCCATCAGCAGTATCACGGCCTGCCTCCGGCAATGCCGCAGTTTGTAGTTTGTAGTTTGTAGTTTGTAGAGGGGGTATGGCTGCAAGAGCTGTAAACTATAAACGGTAAACTATTCACCTTTTAAAAGCCTTTCTTTCACCAGCCGGGCCACTAGCGCACCGTCGGCACTGTTGCCGGCTTTGG
>CAZRWV010000171.1:0-2196 GCA_964603965.1 uncultured Candidatus Saccharibacteria bacterium | reverse complement strand
GACTACGACGTAGACGGCAAAGCGGTAGGCAACTGGTTCAAAGAAGGTACCAACGGCTACATTGGCGCCTTCAAAGAAGCTGACTTTAACTCTATGAGCTATGCGGACGGCCACTTGTCGATTGCTCCGGACTTTCTAAACCCGAGCAGCGGCTGGGTGTTTTCGATGGGCTCAATCAATCACGGTACACAGTATGCCATTAAGAATCCATCAATTGCGCCAGATAAGCTCGGCACATCAAGCGGAGTTGTAAAGTACGAACTGGCCAGCTACGAGCATCTGGACGAAACCGGTACCAAATGGCTGGGCGCCAATGTGCCACAGAGCATCATGCTTAACACCAAGGGCAATACGATGGCAACGGCTTTGGTGCAAATGACAGGCAAGCGAGAGCTTAAAGTACAAGTTTTTGTAGGCAAAACCGCTGCCCAAGTGAGTGGTTTTACGGATGCTGTAACCTACACTCGCGGCGATGAAGCCACTACTATGATGGGTCCTGATCAAGGCCAGTCCAAGCCTAAGACTCCCTAACAATGCGCAGCGTAAGCTATTTACAAGCAGCCAAGACTCGCTTATATTGAGCTTAAGCTTTGGTAAGTAATTCCGGCGGGGGAGTAATGGCAGACAGCAGGAACGTGTTTGGTGGGCAGGTGGCCCGTGGCGGGTATCTACTGTGTGGTTTGGCGGTGCTTGTGTTGCTGGTGACGCTTCAATCTCTGCATACCTTTGATAGAGCAGCCAGTAATACTAAAGTAGGTGCAACCGGTGCTACCGGCCCCCGAGGCCTGCAAGGGGTGGCGGGCGCGCAAGGAGTTATCGGTCCGCGGGGAGCTACCGGCCCAAGGGGCCCCGCTGGGCCGGCTGCTGCACCGCAAACCATAGCGTCGTCAGTAACGTACCACATGCTAATCAGCGATTTTGCAGACAGCGTTATTCAGATACCCACATCGAACGTGTCGGGGAGCAGTTCAACGCTTGCCTCAAGCTACCTTGCCGGCAGGGCGCCAATTTACGACACCACTAATGCCAAGGTTGGCACGGTCTCTGCCTCGTTTGTATCTATGCAAACGGGGGACGGAATCTTTACGGACGTATCGAATTCTTTGTCGACCGATGACGGTCTGGTTGCTACCTGGTCCACGCCAGCGACGCTGGTCAATTTGGAGTTGGACACCATCATACATTCCATGGTGTCGGAGCATGCGGGAACGGTAACGACAAAGGCCGGGTCTTCAGTCTATTTTGGAAAAACGTTTGACCTAGCCGTTACGGCGGACAGCAGCAAAATCTATTTTCTGTTTAATCCGATACACTAGGTACAAGCATTGCTGGACAGTGTGTTGTGATAAGCGTAAGCATTATTGTAAAAACCGTAACGCTGATCCTGTGCTGCGGGCACGCCACAAGCAGCTTAAGTATGACTGCTACGGCCCGCCATACGAACAATACGAAGCCAAAAAGAAAGCATTCTCTCAAGAAGTTGAAGCGCTAGAGCCTACGCCACCCAGTACCCGTTCGCAAACAGCAGTATAGACCAGCCCAGCAAGAACACGCTGCTGGTGATGTACAGCAAGCGCACCGGCTTGGACGCGGCTCGCTCAGCAAAGATCGCGAGTCCCAGATACATCGGAACTAAACTCAGCAGGTATCGGTTAATGCTCGTCAAGTTGCCGCTCACTATGGGCATCAAAAAGAATGCCGCGCTATACACAAAGTACGCCCGGCCCAGATACTGCCACACGCTCCACAGTCCAACCAATGCAACGGGGATGTACCACAAATACAGCGGACGCATCGAATGCACGAGATTAGCGAGCACGTCGCTGCTAAAGCGTCCCCAAGACTGTTCGGCCGTCAGGAACGACAATGGGTTGTGATACTGGCTATGCGCCAGCCAAATCGTATACGCGGCGAGCCCTAAAACACCCAGAACAGCCGGTATCAGTTTTTGGTAATCGCGGTGCTTTCGACTAAACCAAAAGTCCGCTGCAAAATAGAGTACGAGCAGTATCCCCTGAAACCTGGTTGCCGAAGCCAATGCGGCCACGATGCCCGCCAAAACATACTGCTGCTTGCGGAACAACAGCAGTGCGCTAACGTTCAGGAGCAAGAACAGACTTTCGGTGTAAGGCAGCACAAAATACAAAGCAGTAGGGAAGGCCAGCAGTAATCCAAGTGCCGCCCAGGGCGACACCG
>CAZRWV010000170.1:0-2222 GCA_964603965.1 uncultured Candidatus Saccharibacteria bacterium | reverse complement strand
CAGGCCGTAGTCGACATGGTGCGCGGACGACGCCTGAGTGAGGCTGACCGCCTGTGGCTACTGAACAGTAGCAGCATGCTTGCTCATGCCGGTTACGAATCGTACGGCAGCACGTTGGCTATGCTGGATGTATACGCCGCCGAAACCAGCGAACCCGTGTGGGACATCATGGCGCTGGTAATCGGCGAAGCCCGGCGTTTTATAGACCTGGACCCATCACTCGAAGACCGCATAAAAGCCTTTGTGGACATGCTTGTAGCTGCTCAGGTCGCACGACTAGGCTGGAACGAAATCCAGAACGAACCATCGTCCGACCAAAAACTGCGGGCCCTAGTGCTCGGCTTGAGCGCCTACGCCGAAAACGCTGCATCCATCACTAAGGCGACCGAGCTGTTTCAGGATTCTCGTGCCGGACGAACCACTCTCTATCCTGAACTGCGGGGCCCCATCTTTGTCGTCCCTGTCAAAAACGGCGACCGCTCGGCTTTTGATTTTCTGCTCAACTTGCATGACACTACAAATAATAGCGAGATAAAAGGCGACGCACTCGGTGCACTCACCGCTACGCGCAACCCCGAGTGGGCCAAAGAACTGCTCGCCCGCCTACCGGACCCCAAACTAGTCAAACCTCAAGACATCGATTTCTGGCTGATCTCGTTGCTGCGCAACCGCTACGCCCGCGCCGTGGCTTGGGACTGGATGGTCACCAACTGGCAGTGGTTGGAAACTACCTTCAAGAACGACAAATCATACGATTATCTGCCGCGTTACGCCGCAAGCTGCGTAAACACGCGTGAATATCAGCAAAAGTTCCGCGACCTGTTTGAATCCAAGCAGGATCAGCTGGCGCTCAAGCGCAACATCCAACTCGGGTTTGAAGAGATTGAGGCTCGGCTGAGCTGGCTGGAGCACGATCTGGGTAGCGTGCAGGCGTTTTTTAACGACAATTAGGGGGCTATAGCTCCACAAAGCTACCCATGGCATAGTCCGGACCACTCAGTTCGATTGCAGCTAGCGCATAGCCGCCGGCATAGTGGTGTTGCGCGGTCCAGAGTTCGGCCGCAAAGCGCATCTGCCGCAGTTTGGTTGGCGTGATGTAATCCAGCCCGCCACCCTGGTGGCTGGTACGGCGGTATTTTACCTCCACAAACACCGGTTCGCCGCTGCCAGGCCGGCCGGCCACGATGTCGATTTCGGCGCGGCGATTGCGCCAGTTGAGGGCGTAGACTTTATAGCCCTGCGCTTGCAGATAACGAGCGGCCACGGTTTCGGCGCGGTGGCCGGACACGTAACCGGCCAAGCCGTTCGCCTGCCCGTTCACGTCAGCAGCTCCCGCACCGGCCGGAAGCTCCGGCGGTGGATATCGCTGACGCCCAGCGTACGCAGCGCCGCAATATGCACTGCCGTGCCATAGCCAACATGCTTGTCGAATCCGTAGCCGGCGTACCTGGCGTCCGCGCCCAGCCCGGCCATATAGGCGTCGCGCGCCACTTTGGCCACGATACTGGCAGCGCTCACCGCAAGCGTGGTGGCGTCGGCCTTCACGACTGCCTTCGCTTTGGGATTGCCCGCCAGGTAGTTGATGTTGCCGTCCACGATCACCTCGTCGTAGGTGGTGCCCGCTACCATAAGCATCTGTTCCACCTCTGTTAGTGCTTGTTCCATAGCCCTCTTGACAGCCGCGCTAATACCACTTATGTCAATAGCCCCGGGCCAAACCCACCCTATGCCGACCGCCAGAGCGTGCTCATGCACCCACACCGCGGCCGTTTCACGCTGTTTTTTGGTCATTTGCTTGCTGTCACGGAGGATTACATCGGGACCTATGAGACCTAAAGGTCCGTCCTGTAGACCCGGCAGCACTACGGCGGCAGCCACGAGCGGCCCGGCCCAGCAACCCCGCCCCACTTCGTCTATGCCGACGGTTATCATGACTAGCATTGTACCCTCGGCGCACCTGCCGCACCAAACAAAAACCTCCGGGCGAACCCGGAGGTTGGAATACATTCGTATGGAGAACTACTTGTTCGCGTCGTGTGCGGCCTGCACGGCGGCAGCTTTGGCTTCGCGCTCGGCGTCTTCGGCGGCTTTTTCGGCAGCCTTGGCCTCAGCGTCAGCGGCAACTGCAGCCTTGGCTTCAGCTTCGGCCTTCTCGGCATCCAGGTCACGGATGTTGTTGACGGCCTGACGGTCGAAATCCAGACCCTGCAGACGGGCACTCT
>CAZRWV010000169.1:0-2397 GCA_964603965.1 uncultured Candidatus Saccharibacteria bacterium | reverse complement strand
ACGATTACCGCCGTACCATCCTTCATTTCGACTTTTCGGCCTTTGAACTTGCCGTTGTTGATCACCCCAACGCGAAGCGCAGGCACATACTTCAGCCTTGCTTTTGCGGCTTCCCGCTGCTCAGGCGTGCCGTTGGCGTCGGCTTTTGTGCAAAACTGCTCACAATAGTCTTCGTGGATTACGAGGGCCAAGGCACGTTCCTCGGCCGTATACTGGCTAAAATCTTCCTCGACATGTTGTGCTAGTTCTTCATGTATCGCAGCCATATCTTGCAATCCCTTATTACGTTGGCTACAGAGTAGCATACATTTAGTGTCATGTCAACACTTTTATTGATTCTACCCACTGCGGTTGTATGCTATTCTTGCCACTGATTACTCTAGTGAGGCGCTCATGGTGCCATAAAAATCATCAAGCTGAGTGCACATATGCTCCAGCGCGCCAGACAAAGAACCGGGCAGTGTGGCACCGGCACGCTTGATGGCATGGATCGGCCGGACAACCTTGATCGGGCCCGCAGCCGTCCTGACGGTTTGCAGCTGGCCAGAAACCAGGTAAGCGTGCACCAGCGTTAGGGGCAGGGCAGCCACGCCTTTGCCCAACAGGGCCATTTTGAGCATGATTTCGGGACTGGTCGAATAAAACGCAACTTGTGGCACAATGCCAGCCTGGTTCAATGCGTCGGCGACGAGCCGTTGCGTGACCGACGTCTGGTTGTAACTCATAAAATAAGGCAGGCGGGATTGCTGAACAGCGCTCTGCACAGCGGTGGACATAGCCGTGCCGACAACCACTGCCATAGGTTCGCTGCCGGTATGCAATACCTCTACCATATCACCATACCGGCCGTGGCCGGTTGCCAGTGCCGCATCCAGCCTGCCCTCGGTAACAAGCCGGACCAGGTTGTGCGAGTTATCAACTACGATCGACACCGTCGCCTGCTGCTCTAGCATTTCCGCAGACCCGGGGATATCGAACAACACGCCCGCCACACTGTCAATCATTCCCAAGCGGATAGTTATCTCGCGCTTGGCATATTCCGCCACGGCCAGCTGCAGATTCCTGGTGCCGGCCAATATATCCTGACCCGTCCGGTAAGCCAGCTGCCCAGCGGGGGTGAGCGTCAGTGGCCGCACACCGCGCTCAAACAGCTGCGCACCCAGTTCTCGTTCCAGTTTGGCAATCGCCACCGATAGGGCTGGCTGCGACACGTGCAGCAACGTCGCAGCACGTACATAGCTACCGGCATCCGCCACACCCACCAGTTTTCGCAACCGATCTTCCATATATACAGATTATACATCTATAGAATCAATATATTTGAGTTATAGACCAGTCACACGTAGCATGGAAGGTAAGAGGAGGGACGACTATGACTGCAACACAGCAACGCAAGATTAAGGTCGCCATTGTGGGCGTGGGCAACTGCGCATCATCACTGGTGCAGGGAATCGAGTACTACAAAGATGCGCGCGACGACGAGTTTGTGCCCGGTGTGATGCATGTCCGCTTTGGCGGCTACCACATCCGCGACATAGAAGTCGTGGCGGCGTTCGATGTCAACAGCAACAAAGTCGGCCGAGACGTGGCCGAAGCCATCTACGCCGAACCGAACAACACAGCGATCTTTGCGAGAGTACCGCACACGGGCATAACCGTACAGCGCGGTCCACGCCTGGACGGTGTTAACAAATACACGGCCGAACTGGTGCCAGTAGACGACAAGGCCAAGCCGGCCGACGTAATCAGGGTGCTGAAGGACAGCGGGGCGGAGATAGTTATAAACTACCTACCGGTAGGCAGCCAAGAAGCAACAGAGTTTTACGCCCAAGCGGCCATCGACACCGGTTGCGGGTTTGTGAACTGCATTCCGGTCTTCATCGCCAGCGACCCTAAGTGGGCTGCCAAGTTCGCCAACGCCGGTCTGCCGGTGATCGGCGACGACATCAAGGCCCAGGTGGGCGCCACCATCACGCACCGCACACTCGTCAATCTGTTTTTGGACCGCGGCATGAAGATTGAGCGTACTTACCAGCTGAACACCGGCGGCAACACCGACTTTTTGAACATGCTGGAGCGCGAGCGCCTGGCCAGCAAGAAGATCAGCAAGACCGAGGCAGTCCAGTCGCAGATTGAATTGCGCGGCCAAAGCATCGACCCGGACAACATCCACGTTGGCCCCAGCGACTACGTGCCGTGGCAGAAGGACAACAAGATCTGTTTCCTGCGCATAGAGAGCAAACACTTCGGTGATGTGCCAATGAACCTGGAACTGCGCCTGAGCGTAGAAGACAGCCCTAACAGCGCTGGTGTAGCCATCGACAGCATCCGCTGCCTAAAACTAGCACTCGACAACGGGCTCAAGGGCGCCGTCGTCGAACCGGCCGCCTACTTCCA
>CAZRWV010000168.1:0-2401 GCA_964603965.1 uncultured Candidatus Saccharibacteria bacterium | reverse complement strand
TTGCCACTACTAGCCGGGCTACGACAAGGTGACGCCAGTACGTTCATTGTGCAGACGTACGACGGTGAGGAAGGGCTCAAGCAGATGCTGTGGCACGAGCTGAAGACCAAGGATGAGAACGTGATATTCGGTAACGGCACTATGGAGGATCTAATCTCTGACAGTGCCTGGGCCGAGAAGCACCGGGCGCTGACTACGCAGACCAACTACAAAGTGCGCGAGCTGCTAAATCCTGGCACGAAAGCGGCTGAGTTCACGCTTAACCAGGAGTTCCTGGACAAACACTACAGTGTCCGCTATATCGATCCTGCAATTCTAAAGTTTGATCAACAAATCGCGGCGTATAACGACACTGTCGCAATCTACAACTGGCGCGACAATCAAAAGGTGGGCCTGGAGATTATTAATGCCGCTCTGGCGGGTACGATGCGGCAGATGTTTGAACGGTACTGGGAGCTGGCCGAGGAATAACAGGTGGTATCATAGCGGTATGAGCAATAATCCATGGAATAGTCTGGCTGACATTTTTGCAAAAGATGGAAATTTGGATGATATCCCGGCAGAGGCGGCCGATAACATCCTGATCGCCTGGCCTGCGATTATTGATTGCGCACAAAAGCACGGCAGTGACGCCTCGGCTAAGACTGCGTTGGATTATGGTTGTGGGGGAGGTAGGTTTGCTGCCAAATTGCGCTCACTTGGCTACACATCCTGTGGTATCGATTCGTCATCTGCTCTGATAACGAATGCACAAGAGGCCTATGGTCAGGATGTTACGTTCGTTGAAGGCGATTACCGTATAGCACAGCAACACGGACCGTTTGATCTGATAACATCGATCATGGTGTTTGAGTTCATAGCCAACATTGAAGAGGCTATGGTGGAGTTGGCGGCATCACTCAAGCCTGGTGGTCTGCTCGTGTTTGCTACGCATAATCCCGAATTCGTTGTTGACTCTCTAAAATCGCCAGATACGTGGTATGTCGATGTTGATTCACCCACACATCCAACACGCGGTAACTTCCTACTTGGCGAAGTGAAGGTGCCGATGTTCTTGCGTCCTGCCGAGCAGTACCGGGCGATGATGGAGTCCCTAGATTGTGAGCAGGTATACGAAGAATATCCACCATTTACCAGGGAGTTCCTGCACAAATACCCGCTTGAGGGGGCGTCCGGACAGTACTCTGAGTATCTTATTCTTGGCTTCAAGAAGCGTGACGCGTGAAGTTCGTTTCTCGGCAGCCCGCGCAGTCGGTAAATAGCTGCATGTAGCCGTTTTTACGGCCCCAATCGCGCGCCGTCGGTAAGATGGTGGCATGGAAGCAATGAGGGACGAGCTACCAAATCGGAGGCAGGCATACCGGCGCAGAACGGCGTCGGTACTGCTGGCGAGTGCATTGGCGGTTGGCGCGGTCGGCGGCTGTAGTATGGGCCGCCACGCAGCGGATGCTGCTGCAGCTGGCACTGTGCGACCAAGCGCTCTGCCGTCCGTGCCGGTGACTGCCTTGGTTACACCCCATTGCGAGGTCGAAAACGTCAATGACTGGACGCCGGTGCCACCGGATATTGACCGGGGCGCGGTCGCTGCTAAGTTGGGTGTAACCGCAGCGCGTGTCGATGCCGGAGCGGCGGTGCAGGCAAACTGCCCCGATGGCATCCCGACCGAAGCCGTTAACGCCGGTATCGTGGTGACATTGGATGACGTGCCGCTGCGACTGCCATTTGGCCCGCGCTGTCTGATAATCCAGAGCAATGTGCTGGCCATTACCGGGGCGATTGCCCGGCACGTTGGGGGTGTCTGTCCGCTGGATCCGAGCATTACGCCCAGGCCTTCCTAGGCCTAAGCGCCATCTTTACAATCGGCCCAGTCTGACGTACTATATAGCCAAAGCGATGAAGGGGCTTGCCACCCTGGAGCTGCCTGCGAACAAGCAGTGACGGAAACTCCAACCGTAAAATAGGAGGGCTGAGCACGCTCAGCCGCGGAGGCCGACAGCAGCGATGCTGCGGCGAAGACAAGATGGTATCACGAGGAAGCCTCGTTCTTGTCAAACACTCGTATTGGTGTTTGGCCAGGAACGAGGTTTTTATATTGTCTAACAGGAGCACAAACACATGAACGCACAGGACATTCGTAACCAATATCTAAAATTCTTTGCCGACCGCGGCCACAAGCTAGTGCCGCGTGCGCTGGTAGTACCGCAAAATGACCCGTCCACGCTGTTTACGGGCAGTGGCATGCAGCCGATGATCCCTTATTTGCTAGGCCAAGCACATCCAGACGGCGTCCGCCTGGCCGACAGCCAGACCTGCCTGCGCGCGCAGGACATCGATGACGTGGGCGATAACCGCCACACCACGTTCTTTGAAATGCTGGGCAACTGGAGCTTGGGCGATTATT
>CAZRWV010000167.1:0-2402 GCA_964603965.1 uncultured Candidatus Saccharibacteria bacterium | reverse complement strand
CGGCCGTACATTACGGCTAACTATATCTTTATGGCACTTGTGGCGCTGCTGATTCTGGGAATTGTGTGGTCGTCCAGCGGCTTGGACCTGCTGAACAGCTTTTATGGGCGGGCGCTGGCGGCATCGGCAGTTATTGATGTGACGCTCAGCATTATCGTGGCGGTGATGTACCGTCTGTATCTGCAGCAAAACCCTGCGCTTGTGGAGCAGCGGCCGGCCCGGGCTAACGGCGCGCTGCATATCATCTTGGCAATACTGTTCTTTATCTTTGTGGTGCCGCCGCTGCTGTTCATGCTGCTGGGCGTTATCGTGGCGCACCGGTTGTAGCACGGGCGTCGTAGATATCACAGCATCGTAGCATAAGCTTATTGCGGTATAATCCAAGTAATGATTGAACGGATTGTTGGTGCCGCTCCGCAAGATAGCGATGATGAGGTTGAGCAGGAGTTCGAGAATAAACTGCGGCCCCAGCGCTTTGCTGACTACATCGGCCAGGACCGGTTGAAACAGAATCTGCAGCTGGCGATCCAGGCTGCCAAGAAGCGGGGTGAGGCGTTGGACCACGTGCTGCTGTATGGGCCGCCGGGGCTTGGTAAAACCACTACGGCAAGCGTGATTGCCAACGAGATGGGCGCGCAGATCCGTATTACCAGCGGGCCGGCTATTGAGCGGGCAGGGGATTTGGCAAGTCTACTGACCAATCTGCAGGACGGCGACATCCTGTTTATCGACGAAATCCACCGCCTGCACCGCACCGTGGAAGAAGTACTCTATAGCGCCATGGAGGATTACAAGCTGGACATTATGCTCGGCAAAGGGCCGAGTGCGCGGTCGTTACGGCTTGATCTGCCGCAGTTTACGCTTATTGGTGCCACGACGCGCGCCGGGGCGCTGGCGGCACCGCTGCGCGATCGGTTCGGGCATGTCCACCGTCTGGAGTTCTATACGCCGGCACAGGTTGCGCAGATTATTGAGCGGGCAGCGGGTATTCTGAATATCAAGATTCGGCCGGAGGCGGCGCGGCGGCTGGCCGAGCGCTCCCGGCTGACGCCGCGCATCGCCAACCGGCTGCTCAAGCGGGTACGTGACTACGCGGATGTGAACGGCGATGGCATTATCGACATGCCGCTCAGCAGCCGGGCGCTGGAGCTGCTGGAGATCGACGAACTGGGATTGGATCCGGCTGACCGGATGCTCTTGAACGCCATTATCGACAGCTACAACGGCGGGCCAGTCGGTGTGGAGACGCTGGCGGCGTTGACTGCCGAGGAACGCTCGACTATCGAAGACTTCATCGAACCGTATCTGATGCAAATCGGCCTGCTGGAACGGACGCCACGCGGGCGCAAGGTGACGGCCAAGACGTATCGACACTTGGGCCGGCAGCCGGCCAAGGACGGACCACAAACAGCAGACAGTACGCAAGCAAGCCTGCTATAATAGGGCCATGCAAATCAGCCCCGGCCTTGACAGGTATCTGCACCGATGCCTTCCCATCGACGAAGATGAAAAAATTCTAAACGTCTATCGACACCACTGGTTCGTGTACGTGGCCAGCTGGGGAGTCGGTATCTTGGTGGCTATCCTGGTGATGGGTGCCGCCGTCGCGCTGACGCTGTTCGCTGGGTCTAGCTCATCGCTCGTAGGCCATGAAGGACAGATTCTGGCTGGCGCCGGGATATTCTCGCTGCTGATACTAGGTGGATCATACATACCGGTGTACCTGCGAGCTCAGGAGCAACTAGTGTTGACCGAGGAGGCGTTGCTGCAGATGCTGCAGCCGAGTCTGTTTGCCAGCAAGACCGACCATGTTGGCTTACAGCAGATTGCTGACGTGTCTGTGCACCGCGATTTCCTGGGAACTATACTTGGCTATGGCCATCTGACCATCGAAACGCCGGGCGAACAGGATAATCTTGAGTTTGATATGCTGGGTAACCCCGAAGCGGTCGCCCGCGAAATCATGCACGCACAGGAAAACTTCATCGCCGCCTTGGAAAGCGGCCGCTTGCCCACGACCTTTGGCGGCACGCCGGCGGGCGGCACGGGCGGCGGCCAGGGCCCCACGGTTGCAATCGACCCCAAGCAGTATGAACAATTCCTGGCCTTCCAACGGATGATGGCTCAGCAACAGCAAGATGCTCAGCGCGTCAATGGTCAGTCCGGTGACAATGATCATCGGGACGGCAACGGCTAGGCTCACGGCCTAGGCGCAGCTCACTATTCCTGGAACGGGTTTTCGCGGGCGTCTTCAAACGCCCGCTGGACGTTTATGCTATTGTCTTCCAGATCCTGGATCTTCTTGGCGGTGGCTGGGTCGATGCGCGTACGGGCAGTAGACTGGTTGTCACGTGTACTAGCCGGGGCGTTGCTGTAGGTGTTGATGCGCAGCAAGATAAAAC
>CAZRWV010000166.1:0-2421 GCA_964603965.1 uncultured Candidatus Saccharibacteria bacterium | reverse complement strand
AATCAACGACCATTACTCGGCCAACGAACAGGTACGCAGGCTAAAAATTATGTGTACGGCGTATGGCCGGAAGGATGCGGCCGCAATGCTCGAAGACATTAGGCTCGATTACCACAATGCCCTCAGCAACCACAGGCAAAAGCAAAATACTGACTCAGTTAAGATATTCGAGGATTTGACCAGTGTCATAGACAAGCAAACGGCGAAGATGCAGGAACTGCTTTGAGCATATGACGAAGCTACAAGACGATATGTTGGCGCACTGGCGCAAACAGTACCCCGACATCGAGGTCGTACAGCAACTGAAGTCGGGCAAGGAGGCCGATGTATGGCTGGTTCGAACCGGTGACCAGCTGTGTGCACTCAAAGTCTATGCCGCAGCCGGGCTGAGTACGCGGTCGAAGTACACGCAAGGGCAGTGGATAAACGAGGCGTCGCTGCGCAAGGCCGTCAAACAAAAGACAAAAGTTGGACGAGATCTGCAGCAACGGCTTTGGACCAAGCGCGAATACTATCTGCTGCAAAAACTGCGCGAGCAGGGCGCCATCGTGCCAGAAGTATACGGCTACACCGACACTTCTATCCTGATGCAATACCTTGGCGACGAGCAGGAAGCTGCGCCGCGACTCATCGACGTCACACTAGATGACGCGGCAAAGGCCGCCACGCTGCGTAAGATAGAGGAAAGCATGCAGATGTTCCTGGACAACGGCATTGTCCACGCCGATCTATCCGCCTACAACATACTGTGGTGGAACGACCAGCCGTGGGTGATCGACTTTCCACAGGCCGCCGACGTTCGCCGCAACCCCGATTGGCAGGAACTGTACGACCGAGATCTAAGGAACATCCGGAGCTACTTCGAATAAACAGGGGGCACGCCCCCTGGGCTGACGGAATTGTTACAGACAGCGCAGCAAAAAGCCACTACGCTGCTGTTGTTAGATACGAGGGAGGGCAACAGATGGCGCGAAAACGAATCGTGAGTAAAGAAGCCAAGACCAAATCAACGAACCGCGTGGTGAGCGTCGAGGAGGTGTTCACGGACGAATCACTGGCGTATCTGGAACAATAGGGCAGACCGCCTAAGTGCGTGCTTTGCGACGTAAACGCAGCTGGTAGAGCGTTGTTCCGACCACCGCTGCAGCGGCAGCGGGTACTACAACACTGCCTGCACCGGTGTTGGCCAGGTGATCGGGTGTTGCCTCGTGAGTGCCAGAAGTGCTTTGGTCGCTCCCGGACGAGTTTTTGTTCGTGTTGTTCTGCGATGAGTTCGATCCGTTGGATTGATGCTGGCTAGTGTTGCTGTTCGACTGCTGTGTTTCGTCGGTCTTCGGTTTCGAATCCCTAAAAAACGCCAGCCACAGCAAAAACCACACTGCGGCGACGACAAGTAAGATCCCCACAACTAACGACAATCCACGACGAAGTGTTGCTGCATCTTCCTGGTTGTACTCGGCCATGGGCTCCCTCCAAGCTTACGGTTATGTATACCTACATGATAGTCCATGTTGGCCGAATGTCAAAATACAGTGGTAATATGCTGGGCTCCGGTTGCGCTTTAGACCAGGCCGCAGATACGGGGCTTGTTAAAACCGGATGCGGCGCATCAAACTGTCAACCGCATCGCCGCTGTGTTCCTCGAAGGGCAACACGGTGCTCAGGAAATCGAGAACGCGGTCCTCCATGTCTGGCGCGACGTAGATAGTGAGCGGGGGCATAAAGCGCTTAAGCGGCATAAAGATGATGGTAGCAATAGCGCCGTCGTCGGTGACCGAAAAGTTCTTAAAGTCCTGGAAGTAATACGGCTTGCTGCCGATCTGCAGACCCTGGGTCGTAAGGGCATACTGCTGCGTGCGAGGTCGTCGGGCCGAGATAGCGGCAAACGCTGCGGCAGCAAACAGAATGATAACGGACGAAAAGATATCTCTGGTGAGCAGATAGTCGGCAGCACCGGCTAACGCACCCGCCACAACAACGATGGCGTACCAACTCGTACTCTTTTCGTGCGTCATAAACTCCGAGGCAGTCCAGACGATGTCATTGAGCGACTGGTCAGCCGTGTAGTCCATGTCATCGTTGTCATCCGCGCCGTATGCCACGTCGGTCGACTGCTCGTAACGCCAGCCGGCAGGTTGCTCTGGCTGCGGCTGCTCGAACTGCTGGGACACGGCCGGCGTTGGTGCTGGGGTGGGCGGAGGAGTAGGGGTGGGATCAGGGGCCTGAGGTGTCTCTTCTGGCGGACGCGTTGGCGCAGGAGCACCAGGACTAGGCTGAGAGGGCACCTGTGGCGGGTCTGTCGAGACCTGCGGTGTGATCACTTGCCCCGGCTGCAATTGCATACCATCCATGAGCGCTATTGTACTACAAAAGCCGCTGCCGCGGCATCCGTGGAAGCCAAACAAAAAAGACTTGCCTATT
>CAZRWV010000165.1:0-2448 GCA_964603965.1 uncultured Candidatus Saccharibacteria bacterium | reverse complement strand
TTGTTTCGGTGCCGAGAACCACTGGCGGTTGATCGGGCGCTACGCTGATGGTATCGGTGGGCTCGCCGTACATCGCCACGATGATCGTTTCCGGTCCAGTGCCGCGGTAGTCGGGCACATCAGCCGTGGCAAAGCCGACGTCCTGGTAGTTGGGGTTCAGGATGTTGTCTCGGTGCGATGGGCTTTGCATCCAGGCGGCCATCACCTGGTTGCTCGTGCCGAAGCCGTAGGCCAAGTTCTCGCCGGCAGCTTGGTATTGGTAGCCGGCGTCTTCTACAAACGACCACGGCTGTTTGCCGTCCGGCGTTACATGGCTCCAATAGCCGCGCTTGGCCATGTCGTTGGCCTTGGCCTGGGCGGCGGCGGTCAGCTGTGCGTTTAGGGTTAGGGCGGCATCATGGCGAGCCAGACGCTCTCCGTTGGTCTGGGCTAGTAACACCTGGCTGCTGATGCTGGTAGCGTAGCCCAGCACACTGTGGTGCATCCGGCCAATCCAGCTGTTTACGAACAATCCCACGCCCAGCACGGCTAATACCGGCAGATACGGCCAATACGCCTTGATGTACTCATGGCCGTGGCGGTGATGCTGCGCGCGTCGCCGAGGATCATCAGCGGGGCGGCGGGCTTGCTTGGCTTTGGAGATTGTCATGGTGTTTGTACTGCTTGTAGTTTACCCATAGCATATCACAACAACTACTGGACGGCGAACCGACACTGGTACAGCGCCATAGCGGCCGCCTGCACCACATTGAACGATTCTTTGCGGCCGAACATCGGTATCTCCACACTGCCATCGCAGAGCGCCAGTACTTCTGGCGCGACGCCTTCCACTTCGCGGCCCAGCAGCAGGGCTACTTTATCCGGCGGGCGAAATTCTGGTAGCGGCACACTGGCGTCAGTTTGTTCTAGCGCGATTACCGCATAGCCTTCGCTGTGCAACGCGCTGATGCAGGCTGTGACGTCGGTCTGCTGCTGCCACGACACCAGCGTTTCGGCACCCAGCGCTGTTTTGTGGATCTGCTGCGTCAGTTTGGCCGCCAGGTGCGGCAGGCGTGTATCGCCATCGGTCAGGGCTGGGTAGGGCGTGTAGCCGGTCAGATACGCTCGTGCCACGCCCATCCCCTCGCAGGTTCGCAGCAGCGACCCCACGTTGTGGGTGCTGCGGATGTCGTGGGCTATCACTACGATGCTTCGGTCCATGTCTCTAGCAGTCTACCTCGGTCATTGCATAAAGTTAAGAGGGGTTGGCTCGGTTAGGCTAGCGCCTCGTACCGCTAATGGTTTAGAATAGACTCATGTCACAAGATGCCCGCCGCGATGAAGAGCTGGCTACCGAGCGTCGTGCCCAGGTACTCGGAATCGACTATCTAAACACGTCCGTACTGCCCGACAAGCCGCTGTACCGGCAGGTGCTGACGAACGAAGAACTCTATCGGTTGCGCGTCATCCCCATCCACGTCGATCAGAGCAATATCCTGTTTGGCATCACGACTACCACGTCGCAGCAGACCATGGACGCGCTTCGCCAGCACTTTAGCGATCAACGTACGGCTTTTAACCTGATCTCCGAAACCGGCTACCGCGAATACATGCTGCTCTACGACCCGCCCAAGCAGGTAGTGTATCAGGACATCGCGGTTAACAGTGCCAACGCGGACGCGATCAGCCAGGTATCTGGCATTCTGCAGCAGGTGCGTGCCGACGACATGCTGGCCTATCTGGTGGCTCAGGCCCACCGTCTGAACGCCAGCGACATCCATCTGGAAACGCAGCCGAACGATGTGCGTATCCGTTTCCGCATTGACGGCATTCTGCACACCGTGGCCCAGCTGCCGCCCGATAAGTACCGGGTGTTGATGGGTGCCATCGCGAGTGCTGGCAACATCTCCACCAGTGCCGACGAAGCCCAGCAGGGCCATATCGCCCAAAAGGTGACCATGGCCGATAACACGCAGGTGGACGTCAACGTACGGCTCGAAACGGTGCCCACCACTAACGGTATGGATATGGTGATGCGCCTGTTTAACATGGACGCCAGCAAGTACAACCTGGACCGTCTGGGTCTGACCTCCGAACAGCGTGTCGTGCTGGACGACATTATAGCCAAACCAGGCGGCTTGGTGATGGTGGTTGGTCCCACCGGTTCCGGCAAAACCACTACGCTGTATTCCGTCCTGAACTCGCTCAATAGCGACGAACGCAAGATTATCACCATCGAGGACCCGGTGGAGTATCAGTTCGATGGTATTACCCAGATCTCGGTCCACTCCAGCGAGCACGGCGAGGATGCCCGCTTTGCCGACAAGCTTCGTGCCACCCTGCGGCTAGATCCCGACATCGTGATGGTGGGTGAGATTCGTGATAACGACACCGCCAAAACCGCCCTCCAGGCTAGCCTGACTGGCCACCTAGTGCTCTGTACCTACCACGCCGGCTCGGCGTCTGAGG
>CAZRWV010000164.1:0-2472 GCA_964603965.1 uncultured Candidatus Saccharibacteria bacterium | reverse complement strand
GTTACGAGAATGCTACACTGGACGTAAGTGTCCTATATGTTTAGTGGGTGGACCATCGAACCAAACTACTCTGTGGCGTCTGCGGTGTCGCTTTCGGCTTGAGCCGGT
This sequence comes from uncultured Candidatus Saccharibacteria bacterium, assembly GCA_964603965.1. Taxonomy (GTDB): domain Bacteria; phylum Patescibacteriota; class Saccharimonadia; order Saccharimonadales; family UBA4665; genus JAJZCD01. The sequence continues at coordinate 2,364 of CAZRWV010000164.1, read as the reverse complement.
ACGTCCTCGTCGTCGTCTTCACCTTCGGTCTTATCAACCAAAGCCAGTGAGACCACCTCATCCCCGTCATTCAGCCGCATAATGCGCACACCCTGTGTAGCACGTCCCAGCTGCGGGATGTCTTTGATGCCCAGGCGGATCGTCTGGCCGTTCTTGGAGATGATGATGACCTCTTGGTCGCTGGCGCTCACGCCAGCATCGGCCTTGGCCGAAGCGCCAAGGGTCTTTACGCCCACCAGCTCGCCGGTCTTGCTGTTGACTACGGCGCTGCGGATGCCGACGCCGCCACGGGCGTGGGGCGTAAACTGCGCTACTTTGGTCTGCTTGCCGTAGCCGTATTTGCTGATCACAAAGATTGACGAACCCTCTTCCACGATGTCCATGCCGATCACACGGTCGTCGGCGCGCAGGCGGATGCCGCGCACGCCGCGGCTGGCGCGGCCCATCGGGCGGGCGTCCTTTTCGTGGAAACGAATCGCCTGGCCCTGCGACGTACTGATCACCACTTCGTTGTCGCCGCTGGTCATGCGGATCCACTTCAGCTCATCACCGTCGTCCAGGTTGATGGCAATCAGGCCGTTACTGCGCACGTTGGCGTATTGCTCAAACGGCGTCTTCTTGATGGTGCCGCGGATGGTGCACATGATCAGGTTGGCGGCATTGTCCGACTTGGACACGTTAATTACACTGCTCACCGTCTCTTCCGGCTGCAGCTGCAGTAGGTTGACGATAGCCACACCCTTGGCGCCCATGCCAGAGGTTGGCACTTCATAGGTCTTCAGACGGAACACACGGCCGCGGTTGGTGAAGAACAACAAGAAATCGTGCGTGGAAGCGTTTACGACGTGTTCAATCACATCCTCTTCGCGCGTGGCCATGCCCCGACGGCCCTTGCCGCCCCGGCCTTGCCGCTTGTAATCGGCGATTGGACTACGCTTAATGTAATTGTTAGCCGTCAGCGTTACCACCACCTGCTCGTCCGGCACCAGGTCTTCGTCGCTCAGGCGGCTCAGCTCTTGCCCCACCACGCGGGTGCGGCGCTCGTCACCGTACGACTTCTTCAGCTCCAGCATCTCGGTCTTGATGATGTCCAAAATCTTTTGCTCGTCGGCCAGAATCCCCTCCAGCTTCCCAATCAGCAGCAGCAGCTCGGCCAGCTCGTCCTCGATCTTTTTGCGCTCCAGGCCAGCCAGCGTGCGCAGCTGCATCTGCAGGATAGCCTGCGCCTGGATTTGGCTTAGGTTGAACCTCTTGATCAAGTTCTCGCGGGCTTCATCAGTAGTCTCGCTGGAACGGATGGTGTTGATGACCTCGTCGATGTTGTCGAGCGCGATCTTCAAGCCTTCCAGGATGTGCGCGCGCTCTTTGGCTTTGCGCAGCTCGAACTCGGTGCGGCGGCGTACCACCACCTGGCGGTGCTTGATGTGCTCGCTTAGGATGTCGGCCAGGCCCAACACGCGCGGCTGAATACCGTCCACCAGCACCATCATGTTGAAGTGGAAGCTGCTCTGGAGCGGCGTCAGCTTGTACAGCTGGTTAAGCAACTTCTTGGGATAGGCATCTTTCTTGAGGTCGATGACGATGCGGACGTTGCCACGCGCAGATTCATCGCGCACATCGCTCACACCGGTAATCACCTTGGCGTTAACTAGATCGGCGATTTTGATAACCAGCGATTCTTTGTTGAGCGCATAGGGGATCTCGGTGATGACGATCTGCTGGCGACCCTTCTTGCCACCCTCGACAATCTCGGCCACGCCCCGGTTAACCACGCCGCCACGGCCGGTCGCATACGCCGTGCGCAGACTGTCTGACCCGTAGATAACACCGCCGGTCGGAAAGTCGGGGCCCTTAACAAATTTGAGCAAATCATCGAGACTAGCGTCCGGATGGTCAATTTTGTAGACCGTAGCATCCACGATCTCGGCCAGGTTATGCGGCGGAATGTTGGTAGCCATACCAACGGCGATACCCAGCTGACCGTTCAGCAGCAGGTTGGGCAGCTTGGCCGGCAGCACCGTCGGTTCCTGCTGGGTGCCGTCGTAGTTATCGCGGAAATCCACCGTATCTTTGTCGATGTCTTGCAGCAGCTCGTCGGCCACGCGCTCCAGCTTGGCCTCGGTGTAGCGGTAAGCCGCAGCGGCATCGCCGTCCATGTTACCAAAGTTACCCTGGCCGTTCACCAGCGTGTAACGCATGTTCCACGGCTGCGCCAGGCGCACCATCGAGTCATAAATGCTGGTGTCGCCGTGGGGGTGGTATTTACCCATCACGTCACCGACGACGGTTGCTGACTTGCGATGGCGGGACGTGCTACGCAGGCCAGTATCGTGCATGGTGTATAGGATGCGGCGGTGCACCGGC
>CAZRWV010000163.1:0-2476 GCA_964603965.1 uncultured Candidatus Saccharibacteria bacterium | reverse complement strand
GATTTCGTTCATGTTAGTGGCTTCCCTTCTCGAGCGCCTTAATTGATACGTGCAACTGGTGATACGTGGTGTGGAGCGCGCGCAATAGCTCCTTGCCTTCATCAGTCAACCAATAGTACTTGCGTGGCGGTCCCTGTTCCGACTCCTGCCATTCGTACGCCAGCAGGCCTTCACGGCCCAGCCGGTTCAGCAGCGGATACAGCGTGCCTTCCACCACGACCAGCTCCGCTTCGCGCAACCGCTGAATAATCTCGGAACTATAGATTTTGCCCTGCCGGCACAGCAGCAGCACACAGTACACCAGCATGCCTTTGCGCATCTGCGTTTCGAGCTGCTTTTCGGACGAGCCTGTGTCAGTTGTTTCGTTCATACAGTACTATGTTATGCAAGGTACCATGCAATGTCAAGAATAAAAGCAGCTGACCTGGTCTTACCCCTTCACGATCCGGAGTGTAACCCGCTGTTGCACACCGTCGATCAGCTCTATGCTAGCCGTCAGCGACCGGCTATACGCCCCCTCACCGGCTGTTGCCTGCACAATATCTTTCCGATGGATTGGCATGTTGAAGCGTTCCGGCGACACATCCAGCGTACCGTCAGAGATCAACGCGTTCCATTCCGCGTTACTCAACGTTAGGGGCACCGTGATGTTTTTGAGGCGACCTGCCCCGAGCATACCGTACGCCCCCGCTTCGCTGGCGCGGCCGGATTGTCCCACGACGTCGTAGTGCCCCTGGCGCCAGTAGGCCCGGACGACAGCTACAACAGCAATCACGATGTACAGGCAGATGCCCGTAAGGATAAGTTTGGAGAACTGACTGCCGTTCCTGGGTTGCGCCTCGACTGCCCTATAGTAGCGATACACCGCCAAGGCTACCGCCACCAGCGCAAGATTCGCGAGGGTATATTTGGTAGCTCTGGTCATGGCCATACTGCTTAATAATACCAGGGTTCACCGCCGCGTTTTGCGTTATACTACATCCAAGCATGAGCAAAAACGCCGACACTGTCGTGACCGAACCGGAGCTGGCCCCAGCACCCGAACCGCCTGCCGCCGACCCGCCAGCAGCCCCTCTCTCCCTGCACGACCAAGCCGCCGCCGTCCTGCAAATGAACGACCGCGGCACCTACACCGTGCCAGCTGCCAACCTATACCCGCACCAATGGCTGTGGGACAGCTGTTTTATTGCAATTGGGCGACGCTGGTTGGACGTGGACCGCGCCCAAGTGGAGCTAACCAGCCTACTGCGCGGCCAGTGGAGCAACGGCATGCTGCCACATATGATTTTTAATAGCGATCCGCACTACCGCCGCGACCGAGAGGTGTGGCGCAGCTGGCTGAGTTCGTATTCGCCGGACGATGTCGCCACCAGCGGCATCACCCAGCCGCCCATGTTTGCTGAAGCCGTCTGGTGCGTGGGCGAACGGCTATCCGCCACCGAACGCAAGACCTGGTTCAAGCAGATGCTGCCCAGCCTGGTGGCCTATCACGATTGGCTGTACCTGGACCGCGACCCGCACCAAGAGGGCCTAGTGCTGCAAGTGCACCCCTGGGAAACCGGCCTGGACAACACGCCGCCCTGGATGGCCGAGCTGCACGAGCACCTGATGCCGGCCTGGATTCGGGCAATCCGCGCCACGCACACCGACGGCCTGATCGGCCTGTTCCGCCGCGACGTGCACTACGTGCCGCCGGGCCAACGCTTTTCTACCCTGGAGGCTTTGAGCCTGTTCGACGCCCAGCGCCGGCTTCGCCGCAAGGTCTATGACACCAACGCCATCCTCAAACACGGCCTGTTCGCCATCGAAGATCTGACGTTCAACTGCATCCTCATCCGCGCCAACGCCCGCCTGCAAGAAATCGCCAAAGCTGTTCACTTTACCCTGCCCGATCACCTGCAGGAAAACATCGCCAAATCCGAGCACGCCCTGGAAAGCCTGTGGGACGAATACGCCCGCAGCTATTGGTCGCGCGATTTTGTAACCCACCGCTTGCTCAAGCGAGCCAGCATCGCTACCCTAATGCCGCTCTATGCCGGCAGCATCAGCAAGGAGCGCGCCGCACTGCTCGTCAAACAGCTGGAGGACGACAAAAAGTTTGGCCCAACCTATCCCGTGCCCAGCGTGCCGCTGGACAGCCCCGACTTCGACCCGGTGCGCTACTGGCAGGGGCCAAGCTGGCTCAACACCAACTGGCTAATCATCGACGGCCTGGAGCGCTACGGCTACGCCGACCACGCCGCGGCCTTGCGCGAGACCAGCCTGGAGATGGTCGCCAAAGGCGGCTGTGCCGAATACTTTGACCCCACCACCGCTGAACCGCTTGGGGCAGACAACTTCAGCTGGACAGCGGCGCTGGTCGTTGACATGCTGCACCACAAATAACCTGCAGACGCTTGACCCCAATAATATAAAAGCTACAATGCCCGGCAGGAGCACCTTATCCGGATTGAGGAATTCACCACGCAGAGTCACC
>CAZRWV010000162.1:0-2497 GCA_964603965.1 uncultured Candidatus Saccharibacteria bacterium | reverse complement strand
CGCAGATCGAGGTTACGTTCAACATTGACGCCAACGGCATTCTGAACGTCACCGCCAAAGACAAGGGCAGCGGCAAAGAGCAGAACATTACCATCCAGGGCTCCGGCAGCCTGGATAAGACTGAAGTCGAAAAGATGGCCAAAGAGGCCGAGGCCCACGCCGAGGAAGACAAGAAGCGCAAAGAGGCTGTGGAAGCCCGCAACTTGCTCGACAGCGCTGTCTACCAGGCCGAAAAGCTGAAGTCCGACCAAAAAGACAAGCTGGCCGAAGACGATGTGAAGAAGATCGACGAAGCTGTCGAAAAAGCCAAGAAGGTCGTCGCTGATGACAAGGCCGACAAGAGCACGCTCGAAGCGGCTGCCAAGGAGCTGACTGATGTGCTGATGCCCATCGGCGCCAAGATGTACGAAAATACCACTAGCAGCAATGCCTCCAGTGCGACCGAAGGCGAAAACCCCGCTGCCGGCACCGACGGCGGCAAGTCAGACGACGGCCCGATCGAGGGCGAAGTCGTCGACAAGGACAAGTAGGTGACAACCGCACAGCAACTAGACGCCAAACAGCGCGAGGCGCTGTTTGGCCTGTGGCTGGACTCACAGCGTTACCAGCAGGGTGTGTTGGATAAGCACGATATTGACGATCAGCAATTCGAAGCCGATTGGCGCCAGACGTTTGACCGTTGGCTGACCGACCCGATCAATTTGTGTATCGTTACGCTGCGAGACGATGTGCCGGTCGCGTACCTGCGGGCTAGGCTGTTGGCCGACCCGGCCAAGCATGGTGCATACATCGACGACTTGTTCGTGGTACCGGCATGGCGACAACGGGGCTTGGCCCAGCAGTTGATTACCGAGGCCAAGCAATGGGTAACTGAACACGGCGCCTCTGTCCTGAAGCTATCGGTAGCCCGTCAAAACGCGCCGGCTATTTCGCTGTACGAAGCTGTGGGCTTTCACGAAGTACCCAGCGAATATCTGGACTACGCACTACCGCTCGACTAGTGCTTGGTGCGGCTGTAAAGATTCTTACATAGCGGTGTGCGATCCGGCCTGTAGTATGGGCTCATGGAAGAAGCATGGGAACGTGAACCGGGCCAACCGCGCCAGCCAGGCGGCGCAGAGGACACAGTAGACCTGGGTGTGCGGGCAGATTTGCTGCGCAAGGCGGTCAATGTCTTAAATGTGGGCGAAGTGGTGCTGCCGACAACGGGCGAGGCTCTGGAATATCGAGGAACGCGGCGGATTGCTGAGCATACAGACGATCCGGACGCGGAAGATGTCGGTGAGGTGGTAAATAGGCCTTTTTATTGCCGGGTTGAGCTGAGTGGAGGCGCACTGGTGGTAACCGCCGGTCCTGATGATGCTAACACGCAGCAAGCGCGCGTGCCGCTCCATCCTGCCGTGCGCTGTGAGATGTGGCTCTACAGCAAAGGCGCTCCGCCGGTGCCCGTAGAGGGTGAGCAGACAATGATTCTCACGTGGGCTGCGGTTCAGCTGAAGGACCTGTGGGGGATTATCAACCAGCCTATACCGGTGCCGGATACGCCGGAAGAGTTGCTGGCGGCCGGTCCGCCAGTTGTCGCCAGACTGTTCCAGTGGGTAGCGGGACAGGGGGTGTGATAGCCCTTACATCGCCAGCGTGGGCACGGGTATACCATTTCAGACATGGGAGAAACGCTACCCGATCACGCCATGGAAGAAGACCCGCATCAGCGCCTCAGGGATCGTGCTCGAGCACTGCGGCCGCGAACCGTTGACGATAGCGATAGTCCGCTCGTGTCGGTATATAGGGTGCTCATGTCTAACACCGAACATGCGTCACATTGGCTGCCAAACGTCTGCGTGGAGTATCGACCGAACGACGGTACGGTAATAGTGGCCTCATGGTCGGACGGTCGCAACCCACGGGGCTACGTCGGTCACCTACCGGCTGGCCCTGCAGCTATGCCCCGGGTGCTGCGGTTGGCGGGTGGCGAGGTGCGAGCTGATCCCGATGCGCCTCCTGCTCTCAGATGGATCACCGATCGGCTTGATGAAGTAGAGGCTTGCGGTGTCGTCATCTCCGAGAGCGCAAGCACCGACGAACACTAATGGTTTGCAAGCACATTTTCTTGACACAACTGTGATTTTTATTACTAACGGTCGTGTTAGGAGTGTGTACACTCGTCTCTATGTCTATGCTTGATGACCCCAGATCACCCAACACAGTAGCGTATAGAGATGGATCAACTGTAGAATTAGCTACTGCACTTGTGCGGCAACGGAGCTACGCTGGAGGCATGGAAGAAATGGAACAGGAAGTCCAGCCCCAACGGTCCTCGCCTGAGCATGTACGTGCGTCGCCTGATCAGTTGCAGCGTGTGGAAGACCTTGTGACGAAAGTCTGGGGTATGAGGCCTGGCGCGCCGGACGCGCCAGATGTACCACCTGCGGAGAGTCAACGGGTAGGCTTGAGTCTGGCAGGGATCGGCTGGTGGGAGCTCACCTTTGTTGAGCAA
>CAZRWV010000161.1:2142-2518 GCA_964603965.1 uncultured Candidatus Saccharibacteria bacterium | reverse complement strand
GTGCGGAATAGATAAGCGCTGAAAGCATATTAAGCGCGAAACTAACCTCAAGATTAGATTTCCCTATGATCCCCCAGAAAGACTATCTGGTTGATAGGCGCAAGATGGAAGCACGGTAACGTGTGTAGTCGAAGCGTACTAATAGGGACATTGACTTTTTACGTTCTCTAGATCGATCGCCCCCGTTGGTGGCCGGTCTAGAGGAGTGCAATTTGACTAGTTATTGGTGTGTAGCATACACACGAATACGTTTGTCGTTGCTTTGTTTGACGACGATGTGACCAAATCCATACGCATCTGTATGGACATCGAGAATGACTCCGCGCTAACGCGGCGAAGTTCCCTCGGTGCCCATAGCGAGAGGGAAACACCTGTT
>CAZRWV010000161.1:0-2132 GCA_964603965.1 uncultured Candidatus Saccharibacteria bacterium | reverse complement strand
CCGTTCACCCCCGTTGGTGAGCAGGCTAGAGAAGTGCATTGACTGGTTATTGGTGCTTATCAGCACTGATGGCTCGTTTGTTTAACAGCTTTCAATCGCTCAAAAGAGTGACCAAAAATACGCACGTCCGTATGGACATCGATTGTGGCTATGACGTTCACTCCTGAGTGAGGGAAAAGAATAGCCGGAGCGAAAATCACATTTTTCGCCCCGCGCGTAAGGAAAAACCGCAGGTTTGTCCTTAAAGGCGTAGCCGCCGCTCGGTGCCCATAGCGAGAGGGAAACACCTGTTCCCATACCGAACACAGCAGTTAAGCCTCTCAGCGGTTACAATACTTGGGGTTCACCCCTGGGAAAATAGCACGGTGCCGTATTATAGAAAAGACCTCCGAATAGGAGGTTTTTTCTTCTTTGCGTAGCAAAGTAATCTAACCACCCGAATAGGGTGGTTTTTGTTTTAGCTGCGTACCGTTGACAAAATTGCAAATTCGGACTAGAATCCAGGCACTTATTTAATCGGAGGTCCTATTTATGAGATTACCTGGCGAAGGAAGTGGATTAGTACCATTAGATAGGGTTATGGCCGAAACATATCGGCCGGGACAGGCGGACGCTGCACCGGCTGACGACGCAGATAGATTAGGATTGGGTGAGATGATGTTGGCTAGTGCGAGGGTCATTCGCCTCTTGGGCGGTCCTGCTACCGAGTTGGCTATGCCGAGCCGGCCGAGCAGCAGTGGTAAGTCAGGCAAAGACAGCCAGAACACCACGGGAGACAGCCATTCTACAAAGATAGCCAAGCAGATCGCGCATGAGCAAATCCGCATTGATAGGCAAAAGGGGCTAGATTCAGCCGGCCCGTAATGGGCTACTAGTGTGTTGACTTGGGTGGCACTGATCTACAGAAAGACCTCCAAACAGGAGGTCTTTCCTTTTTGCCCAAGAATGGCTAACAGGGGTCACATCTGCTACAATCGCAGTATGATTCACAAGATACATCTGACGGACGAAGAGCTGCGCTCGCTGGCGCTGGCCGTCTATCTGGGCAACTGGGTGGCTAACACGCCGGGCGGCCCTCACGGGGCTCCTAGTGACAATGAAGAAGCTTCTCGGCCCGATATAGAGGCGCTATTGCAAAAACTCTACCGCACCGCCAAACTGGACGGTCTGCCGGGGCTGGACGTAGCGCGCCAGAATGGCCGCTACACTTCGCCGCAGCACGACGACCCTCAGGGGCAGTGGGACGACGACCAAGATGATGACGATGACGGCCCCACGTGGCAGGGCAACGACGCCGACGTGCGCGAGCTGATCGACGCCTACGACGAAAACGCCATGTTCAACCGCCTGGCACACGAGCTGGCTGGCCGCGACGTGCACGAGCAGCTGGTGCACGGCGCCGAGCCGCCGGCCGAAGAGGATCTGGCCAACGAAGAAGAGCTGGAGCACGCTGCCTTCCATCGGTATCTGGACGAGTTCGACGAGCACGGTCTGGGCCGGGTGCTAGTGGACCAACGTCGGCACGTGCCGTGCGAAGACGATCCGAAGTAAGCGGCTTTATAGCATAATCTCGTTGACATAAGCAATATTGTGTGCTATCATAAGCACAGTTCGAAAGGATAAGAGGGTTTGCAGGTCTGCTATATAGCGGGCCAAGCAAACCCTCTTCCCGTTTCGAAGCAACAAAGCTAACCATAAATCACCTTGGGAGGTGTTACGATGGCTGGAACTAAAGCTGGCGGCCAAGCTGCTGCCGCAACCAACAAGAAAAAGTACGGCCCTGACTTCTACGCGAAGATCGGTGCCAAGGGTGGCAAGCAGGGTCACACCGGTGGTTTCGCCGCTGGTGATGCTGGCCGCGAACGCGCCCGCGTTTACGGTGCTATCGGTGGCCGCATTAGCCGCCGCACCAAGAAGAGCGCTTAAGCGTTCAACGACTGATCGCTCGAAAACAGAGCCTCTAACGGGGCTCTGTTTGTTTGGTGAGCCGGTATGGACGACATAAGCGTGAGCGAGTGACGCTCCACTCGGTGCCGCAGTTGTGGCAGCGATACAGCCGCTCTGAGGTTTGCAGGCTGCGGCCGTAGCAGCTGGGGCAGGTGGCGCGCAGGTGCAGCCAGTCGCGGTAAGTG
>CAZRWV010000160.1:0-2538 GCA_964603965.1 uncultured Candidatus Saccharibacteria bacterium | reverse complement strand
TCTGTGGATAGGTGCCGCCCTGTGTGTGCTGGTCGGCTTGGCAGCTGCCGGCACTCTGTGGGCCGTATTGACAGACAAAGGTACCACCACGACCGCTACGCTCCAAACGTCTCCCTCGCGCGATACCACCGGCACCAGCACGCAGCCGAGCACCGACAAGTCAGCCGCGTCAGCCGCGAATAGCAGCACCAGCCAAAGTGCGCCTGCCACCAGTTCCGGCGTGAATACCAGTGACCACGACATCAAGGCCTGCAGCGTCGTACCCGCGTCCGTCGCACAGCGGATAATCGGCGCCGACGCCAAAGCTGCCGCCGCACCAGACACGACTGCATACACCGCACCGGAAACCGCCGTAACCGCCTGCGCCTACAGCAGCGGCACCAGCACGCTGCAGGTAATCGTCCGCACGCCCCAAAGCGCCCTCGGTGTTTCCAAAAACGCACTGCTGTTCGGATCAGGTCGGCCGGCCGGCGTGGCCACCCTGCAGGGCTACGGCCAGGCCGCCTACTGGAACCCCGCCAACAAGCAGCTGAACGTCCTGAAGGACAACAGCTGGTACGTCATCACCACCGGCTCCGGCACCCAGACCGATGCCGAAGCCGCCGCTAAACAGGTGTTTGCAGTATGAGGCGCCCCTTACAACGAGCCCTCGTCTGGCCCATAGCGCTCTGCGCCGTGCTGGCCCTGGCCCGCGTCCCGGCCGTGCAGGCCGACCCTGCTGCCGAGGCTGCCGCTAGCACCGAGCCAACCGGTGTCACCTGCGACAGCCTAAGCGTCACGCTCAGCGACGACAAAACCCAGCACATCTTCCACATTGCCGCCGGCGGCGACATCAGCCAGATCACCGGCTTCGCCGTTGACTTTGGCGACCACCAGTCATTCACCGTCCACCTGGCAGCCGACGACACCGCAGACCGCAGCTCGGCTGCCATACCGCACATCTACCGCGACGCCGGCAACCACATCGCAACCGCCCATGTACTCACCACGGCAAGCGGCAAAGCCGCCAAAGTCACGTCTCCCTCGTGCCGTACCAGCGTCGCCATCCTGGCGGTCGGGGCTGTACTGCCCGACACTGGTGCACCGTCGCCGCTGGCACTTATGGCAACCGCCGGCCTGCTCGGCATCGTCGTCTACCAGCTGCAGCTACGCTGGCGACGGCCGCGTCAGCCAAGCCATCAATGATAAAAGTGCGCCCCGTGGTGGGGCGCACCGATTGCCATGCAGCGCTATCCAGCCGTACTAGCGGTAACGGTACGTGGTGTTGGAGTAGTTCGACTGCTGGTTGTCGTACCTGCTAGTGCCGGCGCTATAGGTGCTCACCCGGTCCCAGCAGTGATGCTGCGAGTCGTAGACCCAGCGGTAGGTAGTGTACGTCCGATAGGACTGTTGCGGGTTGGAGCTGGTGTATTGGTTGTTGTTGCTCCCGGAGCTTCGGTACTGTCCCTGTCCCCCCGCGGTATAGCTGTCGTGGTAGCTCCCCGCCGAGGCCACCGCGCCCGTACTCGCCGCCAGTGCAACGGCGAGGCCGGTGGCCGCCAGAGTCGCTGTGCGCATACCGCGCTTGGCACGCGTTACAACGTGTTGCATAGTGCATCTCCTTTGCAAACGTGTTTAGGCTAACATTCGCTGCGCCGGGCACGTTTCAAGTGCCCGACGCTTTGCGTGGTTAGTCTTTGTTTCGTGCTCTTTTATACGCCATATGCGCTATTGGGGCAGTAAGATCTTGGCGGTGGAGCGGCGCCATTCAAACTAAGTAAGCTAGCATCAGAGGTAAGTAATGTTAGAATATATTCATGGACTTATTGCTAGCGGGACCCGGCACCGGGAAGACTACTAAGATCAAGCAGCTGCTGCAGGACGAGCGGCCGCAAAGTGTGCTGGTGCTTTCTTTTACGAACGCAACCATTTCTGATCTGCTCGACAGCTTCAGGGGTGGCGAGTTTGGTATAGACGAACACAACTGCATGACCCTGCATAAGTATTCGCTCATCCTAAACCGTCTTGACAACTTCCAGGTGCTCGACGGCACTGAGGAAAAACTCGTAGAGACCCTTAGCCAGAAGACTAAGCTGCCCATCGACTACCTGCACACCACCCTTCGCTGCATCACATTCCAAAAAATGATCGAGGACTGCACGGCGTACATTGCAGCAAATCCGCGGTACGCCGAAGAGAAGATCGGTGACCTTGAGCTGCTTATTGTCGACGAGTTCCAGGACTTCAACGAGACGGAGCGGCGGCTTATCTACGAGATCGCGAAGCGGGCGCAACGAACCATCATTCTGGGCGACGACGATCAGGCAATTTACGACTTTAAGGATGCCGACGCTGCAGAACTGGTGAGCTTGTACAATACGCCCGACGTAACGAAGATCCCCCACGAGAATATCTGTTATCGTTGCCCTGACGACGTCGTGAAGTGCGCCAGTAAGCTGATCACGGCGAACAGGCAACGTGTGGACAAGCCCTGGCAACCCTCTGGGAAGGCTGGAGACTGTCGGTTTGAGCAGTACCGAGACACTGATGCGCTGCAGC
>CAZRWV010000159.1:0-2543 GCA_964603965.1 uncultured Candidatus Saccharibacteria bacterium | reverse complement strand
AATTCCGGCAGCCCGTGCCTGCCCGGGTCGTCCGGGCCGATGCCGCCTACATCGTAGATAACATGGCGGCCGACCCGCGCGCTTCGTACCTCAGCGGCAGCTGTAACGACACCAACTGCTCCGGCATGAAGTTCCACCGCTACAAGGGCTGGACTAACGCCATCAAGACCGGCACTACCAACTACGCCTTCGACGGTCTGATGATGAGCTGGAACCCCAAGTACTCCGCTGGCATCTGGGTTGGCAACCACTCGCGAACCGTAGCATTTAAGGGCGGCCCCGAGAACATGACCGATCCGATCATGAAGCAATTCATGCAAGGCGCTATCGACCAGTTGGGTACTACCAAGGCACAGCAGTTCCAAGCGCCAAGCACCATCAAGACGGCGCCGGCGTATGTCTACACCAAGAGCTTTTATGGCCAGTCGCTGCCCAGCCCCAGCAACGACATATTCCCCGGCTGGTATGTGGGCAAAAGCAATAGTAATAACAGCTCCGAGATCGACAAAGTGTCGGGCAAGCTGGCAAACAACTGTACCCCCAACCTGGCCCGCCAGGGCAGCAGCAATACGGGAGGCAGTGTGATGCAATGGAACGTTGATGTATTCATGGGCGGCAGTCCAAGCAGTACATCCACTGCTGGCAGCACCAGTACTCAGGCGAGCGACGACGTGCACAGCTGTAGCGACAACAAGCCTGAGGTTACTATCACCGCGATTAATGGCGTGCCAGTCGGCACCGGTGACGGCCCGTTCGATTGCCCAGTTGCCGGATGCACCATCTTGGTACACGTCGATGCCAGCGACAACGGAGAATCACCATCGCACCCATTGGACGACCCGGCAACTTACCCAGGCAACCCCGGTACACTGAACCTGATCGTGAACGACCAAACCACCACCGAACATATTGCGAGCGGCGGCGACTACACCTTGCACTATAAGCCGGGTGCTGGTGATACCGGTACGGTGCAGATCAAAGTACAGGTCATCAACAGCGTGCTGTATGACGGCGCCGACACTGCGAAGATCGACATAACACCGTAACGGTACGGTTTGCGATTTATGATCGCCCGACTTCTCGAGACCGAGACGCTATTTCTCTAGGAACTCGTTGAGTGCGGCACGTACGTCAGGCACAACATGCAAAAAACTATCTCGGTCAGCCGTCGAGCGCGCACCACGGTTCTGTGGACCGACAGCTACATCAAAGCCCAGTTTTTTGGCCTCGGCCACGCGCTTCTCAATGAACGGGACATGCCTGACTTCACCGCTCAGGCCGACTTCACCGAATACCACTGCGTTCTGTTTCAGCTGTAGGCCTTTTGCTGCCGAACCGATGGCCATGCAGATAGCCAGGTCGGCTGCCGGGTCATTCAGGCGGATACCGCCGACAATATTGATATAAATGTCCTGGTCGGCCAGATTCAGTTTGGTGCGGCGCTCCAGCATGGCAATTAGCAGGTTTACACGGTTGCTGTCGATACCGCTGGCGGCGCGCTTGGGGTAGCCATAGGCGGTCTTATTGACCAGCGCCTGCACTTCCACCAGTAGCGGCCGCGTACCCTCGAGCGTAGCGAGCACTACCGAACCATCGCTAATCTGCCGCTCGGCCAACAGTGCCTGGCTGGGGTTGGCCACCGGCCGCAGGCCCTGCTCGTCCATTTCCATAATTGCCGCTTCACTGGTCGGACCAAAGCGGTTTTTGACCGCCCGCAGCACCTTAAAGCCGCCGTACGCATCACCTTCCAGCTGCAGCACTACGTCCACAATATGTTCCAGTACTTTGGGCCCGGCGATCGAACCTTCTTTGGTTACGTGTCCTACTACAAACATCGCCGTGCCACTGGCTTTGGCGGCCGCCACAAGCACCGCCGTACTGTTGGTGATTTGACTAACGCTGCCCGGTGCTGACGCTACTGCTTGCACGGTCATAGTCTGAATAGAGTCGATAACCACAAAATCATACTTGCCGCCGGCGCCCGAAGCGGCGACGTCCTCGGCAATGTTGGTTGTAGCCAGCTGCAGTCGCTCCGCGCCGGCCACACCCAACCGCTTGGCGCGCATACCCACCTGGTGCTCCGACTCCTCGCCGCTCACGTACAGCACGCTGCGTTGCTGAGCCACTGCACTAGCGACTTGCATGAGCAGCGTGCTTTTGCCTATGCCGGGCTGGCCGGCGATCAGATTGACGCTGCCGGCCACAATGCCGCCACCCAACACTGCGTCCACGTCGGCGATGCCGGTGGGCAAGCGTCTGTCGTCCTGCCCAGCCGCCTTGCTGACCGCCTGAGCCCTTAGCACCGTGCCAGCACCAGCCTTTTTGCCCAGACCCTGCCCGCCCGTGCCTGCCAGTGCCGTTGGTGCTAGCTCAACCTCCTCGGTAACAGTGTTCCACTCGCCGCACTGCGCGCAGCGACCCTGCCAGGAGCTATAGTGGGCTCCACAGTTGCTACACACAAACTTCACCGTTTGCCTTGCCATGTTTACACTCTCCCTCCGGACGTTTTAATCAAGCGAACTAGCCGATAGCGCTTGCGCCAG
>CAZRWV010000158.1:0-2561 GCA_964603965.1 uncultured Candidatus Saccharibacteria bacterium | reverse complement strand
GTGCCACCAATTCCAGGCGGCGGTGTAGCTGTGGGTAACGCACGCGTACCGATGTGGCGTACTGTTCGCGCGCCGGCTTGTTGCTGTAGATGCCCATGGCCGAGTCGCTGCGGATAAACGCGTAAGCATCAGTGGTGACCGCGCGGCGGGCCAGAGGTGCTTCGGGGTTGACGGAGCGGCTAACCGCCTCAAAGCCGCCCATGCGCTCCAGCGCCTCGCGCCGTATGAGCCAGAAAGTGCTCAGCACTGGCGGACGTTTAAAGAAGCGGCGGGGCAGACTGATTTCCCAGTAGTAGCGCATCGCTTGCAATACGGCGTTGCCAGCGCCCGGACGAGCCTGGCGCAGCGGCATCACACTCAGCATGTCCTTGCCGCGCTGTTCCAGCAGCCACACCAGCTGGCGGATACTGTGCGGCTCCAAAATGGCATCCACGCCACAGAACAACAGCACCTCACCCGTTGCCTCTTGTGCCAGCTGTGCGTAAGCATAGTTTTTGGCCAACCAACGTGTTTCGTCTGGCACACCGCCTTGCACAAACCGTACACCGGTATGCGCGAACGAACGGATAATCTCCGGCGTCCGCGGCGTGGCCGAACAGTCATCCAACACCAAGATTTCCAGCTTAGGGTAATCGCTGGCTACCAACGCATCCAGGCACTGTTGCAGATCATCCGTTTCGTTGCGGGCCGGCACACAGACGCTCACCGTGGGCAGTTCACGGTCGCTCAGCGTTACGGTACGGTCATTGGGCGCCCCGGCGTGCCGCCAGGTGTGCAAGGCGGCTCGCAGCAAAATCAGCGCCCCAAACAACTGCGCCACTACTGTCAGATTGAGTAGCATTTCGCCCCACCCAAAGTGCATCGCCGCCCAAGCCGCGAGCGCTACCAGTAGCTGAGCGGTTAGAAGCCAGTTGAAGGCGCCGCTCGCCGTATTCCGCAGCCGCGGCTGCGGCAGACGGTCGTGGTATAAGCGTAGTAGGTTAATCAGCCGGTAGGCCACGACCGGCGTGCTCCATACCCAAATCTGCCAATCAATTACGCACAGCGCTACGGTCGCCCCGGCCAGCAACAAACCCGCCCAACCCAACGTTAGCTTGCGTGCGGTGCCAGTCAGCGTATAGCCCCGGTGACACAGCAATCCCTCCAGCAGCGTCTGCAACACAAGCAGACCAACTAACAAATACATGATGCCTACTACTATACCAGCTCAACGCCAGCATGTAAGTATGAGCTGCAGTCGGCACAGAGGCCGCCGTGCTCATCACTCTGGTAGGCGGTGACCAGCTGCGCTAGTGCACCAGGCTGGCAGGTACCTTTTTGCATAAGGCACGGATTAGCGCAATGGTAGCCGCCGTTATCAGCATTCACGGCCGATGAGGCAACAAGGCCAAGGCTATGTGCAACTTCGTGCGCAGCCACCGTCTCGACTTCGTCGGGAGTAAGGTGTCGGTAACGGTCGCCGCCCAACACTAACCGGGACGACACAACCGCCACGAGTCCCCCGAGGGCCGCCTGTCCAAGTAGATTACCCAGCCCCCGTTCGGTTATATGGACCGTAAGCATGTCCGGCCGCGGCTCTTTATCGACAAAAAGAGGATCTACCCATTCTCGGTCGTCAGGATGAGCAGGCAAGCGGTGCAGCGCTTGATCAGCGGTAACGACTAACTCACCTCTGTCGGGGATATTGCTGGCAATTGCGGCAACGCCACGCGCCACTGCGCTAACAGTGTCAGGGTCCGTTCCCATCTCATATGACAGGTGCACGTACATATACCTATATTATAGCACACAATGCAAATATAGTCAATATTGCCTTGACCGCTCGGCCTAGGTGCGGTATGCTTGACATGAATCGCCTACAAATACTGTAGGCTTTTTTAATTGGCCGAGACGCCAGAGGTAGGAAACAGTGGCAAGACAAATCAAACAAGCAAGCACCACCGACGAATCCAACGATAGTCTGGCGCGCGCCTTCTTCCGCGGTTTCTTTTGGCCGCTACGTATGATCGGCAAAGGATTGGCCTGGTTATCTCACAAACCACCACTCCGTACGTTCGGGCACGGTCTACGCTGGTTCTTCCGTCTAAAGCCAGTGAGTTTCATCGGCCGCATCTTGGGTCTGAACTACATCCGCACCAGCTGGGGCGAGCTCCGGCAGGTTACTTGGCCCACCCTGCGCGATAGCCGTCGTCTGACCACCGCCGTCATTATCTTTTCCGTTATCTTCGGCGCTTTGATCGCCCTGACTGACTTCGGCCTGGACAAACTATTTAAGAAGTTAATACTCAACAGCTAAGGAGCTAATCCCGTGACCAGTAAACGCTACGACACCAGCAAACAGTGGTACGCCATCCACACTTACAGCGGCTACGAAGAAAAAGTCGCCGAATCTATCCGCCAGCGCGCCGACTCGCTCGACATGAAAGACAAGATCTTCCAAGCACTAGTGCCCAAGGAAAAGCAGATCGAGATCAAGAACGGCAAACGCCGCGTGGTCGAAAAGCGAATCTTCCAGGGCTATGTACTCGTCCAGATGAAGATGAGCGAAGACGCCTGGTACA
>CAZRWV010000157.1:0-2562 GCA_964603965.1 uncultured Candidatus Saccharibacteria bacterium | reverse complement strand
TCTATCGCAGCAAGCTGGGCAAGAAGCCGGCATACCCCGACTTCTCCGCCGATGCCCTCAAGGCTGCGCCCGGCGCCAAGCCGGATGCTGACGAGGACGATCGCCGCACCCTGCTGGAAACGCAATGGCTGCGCGACGAATTGCGAAAGAGCTTCGCGCCGGGGCAGGCCGAATTGTCGGCGCTGGGCACGGCGCGCGCCACGGCGGTGCGCAACGCGCTTCTGGCCGACGGCTCTACGGTCGACCCCGCCCGCCTATTCATGGCCGCCGACATAATGGCAACAACCAATGAAGGCCATAGTCGCGTGGAATTGAAATTCGAATAATGCGGCATGGTTGCGGCATGATTTTTGATGAGAGTGCCGCTGCGAAGACCATACATAATGGCCGCCCGTTTGACCGCATTTGAATTGCAGCAGCGATAGCACATCGCCCAGCGGATTGGCGACGCTGTCAGGATGCCATTTGGCGAGGCGGGGTCTTGAGGTCCATGGTTTCTAGTAGGGCCGCCAGATCGCGCAGCGATTTTTCAGGGTGAGCCATCTGAATCCCTTTGACAATGCCAGCCAATTCCCGCGCTGCGCCTGATGCGCGGCATGGCGGGTCTGACCCGGCCAAGGCCCGTCTTATCGACCAAACCTTCGGCGGCCGGGCGGCGGACGCACCGGCAGTGGCATCGACAGTCCACTTGCCCCTCCCCTAGCCGTTGAGGGCTTGCACGACCGCAGGCCAAGGCCGCCGCGGCCGCATGGCCCGCACGGTTGGCATGAAGATTTCCATCTGGTCGGTGAATCGGCTGCGTCTCCGCTCAGACCGTTTGCCTGCGCTCGACGTGGAGAATAAGCCCCCTAATTTCCGCTATCCCCGCCCTATGCACCGCCCTCAGCGCGATGGAGATACCGCCACAAAGGAATAAAACCCTTATTATTCAAGGTATTGAACCAATCGCGCTCTCAGTAGTTGCAAATTAGCAGTTTAAGGCTTATCCACTGCTAATAACGCGAGGACGCCAATGTCTCTGCATCAAGAGCCGGTTCGCCGGCTGAGGCCCACATTCCCCAAGGACGCTCTTCGGGGCTTCTTTCACATCATGGACGCCTGGGGCGTCAGTGCTGAGGATGCGCGTGTCTTGCTGGGCTCGCCTGCTGAGAGAACCTATTTCGCATGGCGCAAAGGCGATGGTGCCCGGGTGTCAGAGGATACCCTGCGCCGCATCGGCTACGTCGCCGGCATCTATAAGGCCCTGCAAATCCTCTACAGCGCACCTGACCTAGCCGACAGCTGGGTTAGACGCCCGAACCGTGCGTTCGGTGGACAGACGCCTTTAGACCGTATGCGGGGCGGAGACGTCACCGACTTGGCCGCTGTCCGGACATATCTGGATGCTGCACGGGCGCCCTGGAGCTAGTCTTGCATGCTGCGCCATATCGACTGGCCACAGGCCTGGCGCATCATCGCGTCCCGCTATCCTCCTATTCCGCTATTCGAACGGCTGACGGACGATCGGGCTGTCTGGGATGCGCTGATCGAGCTTGAACAGCGCACAAACCCACGTGTGCGCGATGAAGTTGGCAATATCGCCCTCGTCGCGCCGGAGGATCGCGTTACTGGGGCCGGCGCCAGCTATGTGATGGCGTCCTTTACGCATCTGAATCCCAAAGGCTCACGGTTCAGCGATGGCTCGTACGGCGTTTATTACGCTGCTTCTAACCTCGAGACGGCGATCGCGGAGACGGTGTTTCACTTCGAAGATTTCGCGCGCGACAGCAACGATCCGCCACGCACCGAAGACATGCGCGTCCTGGTCGGGTCGATTCAAAACGACTTTGAGGATGTCGCCGCCCTGCCCGTGGCCGAGCGCGATCAAGTTCTCGATCCCGCGTCATACGCGGCTGGACAGGCCTTGGGTCGAAAGCTGCACGAACAAGACAGCCTGGGTGTGGCCTATCCGAGTGTCCGATTAGCCGACGGCCAGTGCGTTGGGGCTTTCAAGCCACGCGTCGTCGGGACGCCTCACCAAGAGCGACATCTCAAATACTTTTGGGATGGAAAACGGGTAGCAAAGTATTTCGATTACTTGAAAGACGCTTGGATAGAATTCTCATCCTAGAGAGCTGGAATACCCTACCTTCGCGTAAGTCGCATTATGTAAAATCGCGACTGGAAGCGCCTTAATGCGTCTTTCTCATGTATTCAGGCCTTGCGACTTCCCATCAATTGGCTTTCGACGCAATCTGAAGGGCCCTCGGACGGCCACCGGCCATCCACGGTTAGAAAAGGACCGGAAGACGGTCAACGCCTCGCCGCGCAAAACCCCCAAGCTCGCTGCGGCGGAAAACCAAATTTACCAACGATTTGGATGCGAACGAGCCTCTACAACTTCTAATAATTTCGTGCATACTCCCCGCAGGGACGGGTTGGGAAATCAATGGACAGTGCATTGCCGATGGCGAGCGATGACGCGTCTTCGTACGTCGTCATGGAGCCGAACGACATTCGCGCGCCATTGGTCGAACGCGTGTTGGCTGCGCTTTCCGGAGACGCGGAGCGCTGCGAAGGCAT
>CAZRWV010000156.1:2131-2570 GCA_964603965.1 uncultured Candidatus Saccharibacteria bacterium | reverse complement strand
CTGGATTGCGCGCAGCAAGAGCTAACCGTCTTACGCTTCGTGGTCAGCAAAACAATATTTGACATGGTCCATGTCTGGCTCAAGCAAATAGGTCATGTCTGTTACATACCGATCACGCGTCGATTTGTATTCGAGCGGCTTTCGTAAGATCTCGCGGAAGAATGGCGCCGGATAGTCAAGACTGTCGAGTGTAAATACGGGACACCCCTTTATAATCGCTAGTGCTGCATTGATTACGTCACCCTCGGTAATCATCTTTCCTTTTGTCGTTGGGTGTTTGGTATAGAGATAGCTGACTCTGGCCGCAAAATCCATCAATACCGGCGATAAATCAATCCGTACCATTTCCTCCCGGATATAGCTCGTGTACCTTTCCCTGTGTTCCTTATCCGAAGTACGCAATAACTCAAATTGCGTAAAGCCGCTCACTACAAATCGA
>CAZRWV010000156.1:0-2121 GCA_964603965.1 uncultured Candidatus Saccharibacteria bacterium | reverse complement strand
ATACGATTAGACCACCAAGTGTATTGATCGGGCTCTTGCTCCAGCTCACGAAATAAGTCCGAATAAGCTTCAGTCTGGTTGGTGGTTAAGGCATGCGAAATAACATTGGTGTCTACTACCAATAGTTTCTTCTGTGTGGCCATTACTTGGCGGCTTGGATGAGACCCTTGGAGGGGCTTGGCTTGCTTGATTTAGGCTCATGAACCGAGCTTTTTGGTAGCGTTATGTCCATAGCGTTTCCCTCCTGGTTGTACCTATAGTATACGCCCAGTGGCAGGTCTATGCCACCTGTCATACGCCACCCGGCAAGACTTCCTCCTGTTCCGGACTGTACCGCGGCACATCAATCAGCAAATATTCCAAGCTGCTGTCGCCTGTGGAGTAAACCTTGCCACCGTGTCCATCGCGATCCGCAAACGCGTAGTCTACCGGTCCATGAAAGATGTATTGTGTCATGACTTATCACTCGGCAACGGATAGTGCAGCGCAAACTCGCGCACGGCCGTACGGAGTTCTTCCAGACGCGCTTCGTCCTCGCGGTGCAGGATGGCTTGGTGTATCCAGTCGGCGATCTGCTCCATGTCTTTTTCGACCAGGCCACGTGTAGTGATCGCCGGCGTGCCCAGGCGAATACCGCTCGGCCGGAACGGTGGCAGCGGGTCGTTGGCAACGGCATTCTTGTTCAAGGTAAGGCCAATGCGGTCAAGCGCAGCCTCTGCCACACCTCCGTCGATGCCAAACGACTGGTATACGTTTGCCAGAATCAGGTGGTTGGACGTGCCGCCGGTGATCAGCTGAAAGTCGCGCGCCTTGAGCGCGTCTGCCAACACAGCGGCGTTTTTGACGATCTGCCGCGCATACGCCTGGAACTCCGGCCGCAGCGCTTCAGCAAACGCCACTGCCTTGGCAGCAATAACGTGCTCCAACGGGCCGCCCTGAATGCCAGGAAAGACGGCGCGGTCGATCAACGTCGGAATGTTCTCGATCGTTTTCTCGGGCGCACGCAGTGGTGAAGACACCTTGCCGCAGGACAGTATCAGGCCGCCGCGCGGGCCGCGCAGCGTTTTGTGCGTCGTGGTAGTAATAACGTGGAAACCGTCATCAAACGGGTTGCGCGCCACACCACCAGCAATCAGGCCAGCGATGTGCGCCATATCAGCCATCAGCAGGCAGTCCGGCCCAACTTCGCGGGCGATCGCGGCAAACTTGGCGTAATCAAGCTCGCGCGGGTAGGCACTAAAGCCGGCCAGGATAATCTTGGGCTTGTGTTCCAGCGCGAGCGCACGCAGTTCGTCGTAGTCGATCTCGCCCGTGGCCGGATCTTTCATCTTGTAGCGGATAAAGTTGTACAGGTGCGCGCTGCGTGTGACCGGTGCACCATGCGTTAAGTGGCCACCGTGGCTCAGGTCCATTGCCAGCACTTTGTCGCCCGGCTCCAGCCAAGCGTAATAGACCGCTTCGTTGGCCGGTGCGCCGGCGTGCGGCTGAACATTGGCGTGATCGGCGCCGAACAGCTGCTTGGCCCGGTCGATAGCGATCTGCTCCACTTGGTCAGTGTTTTCTTGGCCGCCATAGTAGCGCCGACCCGGGTAGCCTTCGCTGTACTTGTTGGTAAACACGCTGCCCATCGCGTCCAGCACTGCCCGCGACACGTAGTTTTCGGACGGGATCAGTTCCAGCCCTTCGCGCTGACGTTTTTCTTCGGCAGCTATCAACCTTGTAATTTCTTCGTCAATCATCTCAACTCCTTTTTTACGCTACTAATGCCAGTGGGAGTAGATGCTACACCATACTAAACAGTCTAGCATTCCAGCCTGGACAGGCCTATACTGGCCGCAGGCTTCCAAAAACAATAATTACAACGACAGCTTTACTTTATACTTCCTGTGATATAATTGACACCGTTATGCTTACAACCAATGAAAAAATCGGACATTTTATAGCACGGGTTCGCCAGGAACGCGGTATGACGCAAGCTGAGTTTGCGGAGCGCCTGGCAACATCACAATCGGCGGTCAACAGCATCGAGAAAGGCAAGCAAAACCTCAGCCTAGAGACACTCGCCCGCCTGAGCGAAGTACTGAACAAGCAGATCGTCAGCCTGACCGGCGGCTCAGTAAA
>CAZRWV010000155.1:0-2592 GCA_964603965.1 uncultured Candidatus Saccharibacteria bacterium | reverse complement strand
GTCGTCTAATGGCGCGTTTGGCAGCATACCGCGCTATACTATAAGCATGTTGGTGCGCGCAGACAGTAATCCCATCATCACCGCCGATCCATCCAACTCGGGCTTTCCGCTCAAGGTCTACAACCCCAGCATCACCAAACGCAGCAACAACACCTACGCCATGATGTTTCGCGGCATGGGCGATGACTGGATCTCGCGACTGTTTCTGGCCGAGAGCCCGGATGGCACCCACTTTACCGTTACGCCCGAACCCGTACTCGCTCCGCAACACGATTGGGAGCTGCGCGGCTGTGAAGACCCGCGGCTGGTGCAAATCGATGGCACGTATCTACTGACATACACCGCGTTCGACGGTATCACCGCGCGGCCGGCCATGGCCCGCAGCAGCGACCTGCACGACTGGCAAGACCGCCATCCCATGTTCGACGGTGCCGTCCAGCTGCCATCTCACCCGCGCGGTTTACCCACCGGTTGGGCCAAGTCGACAGCGATCATTACGCAGCCGTTTGATGGGCGCTACGCCATGCTGTTTGGTGACCACGATATCTACCTGGCCACATCGACCGATCTAAATCAGTGGACCGCCGAACCCGACATCGTATTGGATAGTCGGCCCAACTACTTTGACGCCGGCTTTGTGGAGATGGGTCCACCGCCGCTCCTGACCGAACGCGGCTGGCTAGTGATTTACCACGGCGTTGACCACCTGGGCCCCGATTGCACGTACCGCATCGGTGCGGCGCTGCTAGCACCCGACAATCCGCGCCAGGTTATCTGGCGGAGTAATCAACCCATCATGGAGCCGCACGCTCCGTACGAGCTGGTCGGCTACGTAGACGTGGTGGAGGGCGGCTTTGGTACGCTGCGCTCAATCACCATGGACAGCCTGCGCGACTTGGATGCGCAGCACCGGCTGCCGCACGCTATCTTCTGCTGCGGGGCAGTACTCGAGGGCGATACCGTTCGACTATACTACGGTGCTGCCGACACCGTTATCTGCACCGCCACGGTCAGCTTGGACGATATTTTCCAATCATAGCCGTCTCTAATGATCCGTATGGTTGGTCATATTGTTGTATAAATGACAACATACGTTTCATACCGCTCTGCTTATGCTACCATGAAGGTAAGTATGAAATTGGTTGCGCTCTGGCGCGCCGCCTCGCAGGCGGAGCGTCGAAGCATCGTCACGAGTACGGTAGCCGCACACACCACACCCGCCAACGACCCGATCACACTAGTCCATGCGCCAGAGCCCTGGGGTGTGTATGCTAGCCTTGGCCGCAATTTCCAGTACGCTGTCTTTGGGCGCGACGCTATCGAAACCGCCGAAGACATCCTGGACACACATCCCGCGCTGGTTCGCGACATCATTCTAATGCTGTGCCGCCTGCAGGGCGCCCGCTACGATAGCATGAGCGAAGAAGAACCGGGCAAGATCCACCACGAATACCGCGCACTGCGCCTGGGTGACCAACGCATCCCGGATGATTCCGAGCGTATTCTGCGCGACCTGCAGGACATCTGGGGCGGGGCAGGTAGCGATGAATTGTTATATTACGGCGCGCACGATTCCACGCCGCTGTTTGTGCGGCTAGTGGATCGCTACTGCACTCAATACGGTATGGACCTGCTGGACGAACATGTGCCACGCCACGACAGTGACGATGCAGGCACCGTCCGGCAGTGCGCCGAAGCCGCACTAGCCTGGCTGGATACCAAACGCATCAACGAGTTGGGACTGTTTACGTACCAGCGATTGAACCAGAACGGCATCGTCAACCAGGCCTGGAAAGATTCCGGCACAGCGTACCTGCACACCGACGGTTCACTGCCGGATCCCAATGCTGCCATTGCGTCCATAGAATTACAGGGGTATGCGTATGACGCGTATCTAGCCGGAATACGCTTGGGGCTGGGCAGCGAAGATGATCGCACCCGCTGGCGCGCCGCCGCCGAGCACCTGCAGCGCCAAACGATCGAGTCGCTCTGGATGGATGACGCCGAATATTTTGCGCAGGGCCTCGATTTTACCGACCCCAACGAACCGCGGGTGATCGGCACCATCACGTCCAACCCGGCCGCACTGCTCGACACCGGCCTGCTGCACGATCTGACCGCCGCCGAGGCCGAGCGCTATATCCAGCCCATCAGCCGCATGGTGCTGAGCGATCAGCTGCTGACGAGCGTAGGCGTGCGCTGCCGCTCCACGTATCATTGGCCGCTGCTCGACTTCGTGGATTACCACGGTCCCAACACCGTCTGGCCCAAAGAAACGTACGACATCGCCAAAGGCTTCCGCCGCGCCGGCTTGCTGGAGCTGGCTGATGACCTGGAAGACCGATTGTTGTATGGATTACAACAGGCGGGCGACTTCTCCGAATTCTTCTATGTCAGCCGCAACGGCGAGGTCTGGTACGACACCGCCGAGGCGCTGGCTCATTTTGGTGCTCAGTCACCCGGGCACGACCTGCCGGTACCCGAAACAGCTCAGGCTTGGACGATTGCGGCAGCGGTGCGAATCGGGTATGGGCGGGGGTTGCAAGGCGCTGCCGAGCCAGTTATTCCGCTCCAGACGGATGGGGCGCTCGA
>CAZRWV010000154.1:0-2613 GCA_964603965.1 uncultured Candidatus Saccharibacteria bacterium | reverse complement strand
CGACAGCAACACCTCATCACTGACCATACAGTGGGCCGACATCACACGAACGCGGTGGCGCTGGATTTACGCTTTCGACGGTTACCAAATAGACACCAACGAACAGAGCATCGTCTTCTTGGCATCAAGCCCGCTTGATGAAAGAGCCAGATACATCAGGTCTTTCATGTTCGGTCTTGTGTTTGGTGGGGTAAGTGGGCTGATGAACGCGCCCGAAAACATGCGCCTCGCAGGAGCACTGTCTCCTCTGCATGCATACACAAAGGTTTACCGCGCAAAAGCCGCTACGCAGTGGTCTAACGCTTCCACGGAGGAGTTCGTTATGAAGCACGCCATTATGCTGATTGCATTTGCGGTCATTACATACTGGATAGCTCTGATTACCACGATTGTCGACCCAAGCGAGAAGATGGCCAATACCGTAGTTATTGTTGCCGTACTCGTTGGCTTTATCTGGCTCATGGCGGACCTGAACAGAGAATACCGCTTTGCACAGACCCTATCGGGAAAGAAGGGCTTACTTTAGACTAGCTTAGCGGTAAACTTTCCCACTGCTCTGGCCAAGGCAATCGCCTAAGATAGCCCGAGTGGAGGGCGTATGCGCGGATTGAAGGGCAAAAATATCCTGATCACCGGCGCCAGTTCCGGCATTGGCGAGGCGGCTGCTATCCGCTTTGGCGAAGAGGGCGCCAATGTGGCCATCAACTACAACGGCGATCATGATAGGGCCGGAGAAGCCGAAAAGGCGCTGCAGCGCAGCTGTAACGCCATCAACAAAACCGGCTGCAAAAGCCTGCTTATCGAAGCTGATATTTCGCAGCTCAGCGAAGTCGAAGCAATGTTCAAACGGGTCCTGGACGGCTTTGGCACTATCGATATCCTGGTCAACAATGCCGGTATCCAAAGGCAGGCCCCCAGCCATGACGCGCCGCTCGAAGACTTTGTGCGCGTATTGTTGGTCGACCTGATCGGCCCGTACCTGTGCAGCCGCGAAGCAATCCAGCACTTTTTGTCCCGCGGCAATGGTGGGATTATCCTAAACAACTCAAGCGTGCACCAGCTTATTCCTAAACCAGGGTTTATCAGTTACTCACTAGCCAAAGGCGCGGTCGATAACCTGACCCGAACACTCGCGCTGGAATATGCGGATAAAAATATCCGCATAAACGCGGTTGCGCCCGGCGCGATATTAACACCCATCAATCCCTGGCGCGATGACCCCAAGGCCAAAAAGCAGGTCGAGAGCCACATACCGCTAGGCCGAGCCGGTCAGAGCGAAGAAATCGCCAGCGTGCTCGCCTTCTTGGCTTCCGACGACGCTTCGTACATCACTGGACAGACCATATTCGTGGACGGCGGGCTGACATTGTACCCGGAGTTCCGGTCAAACTGGTCGTCTCAGTAGCCCAGGAATCCGTCCATCTTGATATTGCTTCGGCCAAGCTGCCGCAGCCGGCCCTCGGCAGCCGTTACAAACGCTGGCGGACCCGAGATATAGAAAGGCGTTCCCGGTGACACCCTGCGCGCCACCTCTTCGAGAGTCCCAGGAAATGTTTGGCGCGTCACAAAGTGGCACTCCGGCAAATAACGTTCAAACTCCTCGCGGTAAAGGTAGTAGCCATCCGCGCTGTTGATCAGCGTTACCTTTGTATCCAGGTGCAAATCGTACGCATAGCGAGAGAGCGTTCGCATCAGGGTCGCTCCAATCCCGCCGGTCACCAGCACCGCGTTTTTGGGCGGCACATTACCCCACACCACACGACCTATCGGCCCTATCATATACACCCTGCTGCCGAGCGGCAGCTTGGACAGTTGCTGTTTAAAATCGGTTTGGCTAATGCGCGTAGAGAGCTGCACCGTGTCTTCCGTGGGCGAAGCCGCCACCGTAAACAGCCGCCATGGCTTGCCCCGAATAAACTTGGGCATAAACCACAGGCCATACTGACCGGCATCAAAATTCACTTTCTTTTTAGGACTAAAGACGAACGTCACGATGTTCTCGCCCTCTTTCCTGACCTCTCTGAGCGTCAGCGAGTGCAAGACAAACAACCGGGGAAAGCCCAGGATTACGTCCCCAAGGTCATGCAGGTAAAACCGAAGCTTGTTCAGCGGCACAACCCAACTATATCCGATACACCCGGTAGCCTGCCGTATGAATGCTTACCGATGCATAAGAAGCTTGTAAAAAACCGCCAGCGCACCTTCGTCAAATGCGCATCGTTTGCCGTTACGGCAGTGAGCACCAATCTACTTGTGGAGTTTTTACCTTACCATATACGCACACGTGCGTCGGCGGGCCGATACAGCGCGCTCTCGTCTGTTACGCCCCACGCTTCGTACCAGACGTCAACATTGGGAACAACGCCGTTCACGCGCAGATGAGCGGGTGAATGGGGATCACTCACCAAGCGCTGGAGCACAAGTTCGGGCCGTATATTTGTGCGCCAAATACGGGCCTGCGCCATAAAGAACCTTTGCTCAGGGGTAAAGTCATCGATTTTATCCGTTTGGCCTGATGTTCGCAGCCTTCGCTGCAGTGCGTCGTACGCTATCAGTATGCCGCCAAGGTCAGCGATGTTTTCGCCGAGTGTCAGCTTGCCTTTTACGTGCTGG
>CAZRWV010000153.1:0-2650 GCA_964603965.1 uncultured Candidatus Saccharibacteria bacterium | reverse complement strand
GCCCAGGCGGCGGCCTCCATCTGTACCAGTTCTATGTCGTGTGAGTAATCCTGGTGGCCCAAGATGGCGTGCCCCAGCTCGTGCAGCAGTGCGAAGATACTGTGCGCAGGATTCTTGTGCTTTTTGTACGACACATGCCGCTTGCCGGCGTGCCACGCAAAGTGCGCGCTCTCAATAAACTGCAGATCGGGATAATCCGCCGCAATGCGTGCCAATAGCGCCTCAAGCGTTTGCTCCTCCACAGATGTTGCCATGCGAGTATTGTACCACTGGCGTGGCGGGCGCCAGAAACTGTGCCCGTGGAGGCGCTGCCCGGCGCGCTAGCCCGAGCGCGAAGCGCGACTCCGCGGGTATAGTTTTTGGCGCCCGAGGTGGGTTATTTGTGTACGCTACGCGCCAAGTCGTAACACCCGTAGACCACAGCCTCTTCCGGCCGCCGTGCCTGCACCACCGGCGGAATATGTACCAGCGGCGTCTCGTAGTGCTTCAACTCGGCAACCAACAGATCATGAAACTTGGGCAGATGCGTGCCGATGCCGCCGCCCACTACGATCACATCGGGCTGCATCACGGCGATTAGATCGATGAAACCGACGGCCAGATCTTTGGCAATGGCGCGCCAGGTGGCCTCATCGTTGATATCAGAAGCTTTTTTGCCGTAGCGTTCAAAGATGGCTTTGCCGCTGGCAAAGTCTTCCCACTTAACCAGCCTGGTGCCGCGCTGCAGCATCATGTGGCCGGGTTCGGTATCGTCCATAGAACGGTCGATGGCCTGGTCGATGATCAGCCCACCGCCGATGCCCGTGCTGACAGTCAGGTACAGCACTCGGGCGTGCTTATCCTTCAGCAGCATGGCTTCGGATAAACCCGCCAGCTTGGCGTCGTTCTCGACGAGCATAGGGCAGTGGGTGATACGCTCTATGTCGCGCACCAGGTGTTCATTGCGCCATCCCAGGCGTCCGCCGGCCTTAAAAACGCCGCGTTTGTGGTCGATCTGGCCCGGTGCACCGATGGCCCCCGCCCGAAAGTCCTTTGTTGTCAGGTTGACGACAGTATCGCGCAGCACCGGCAAAAAATCTTCGTATTCCGCCGGTGTTGGGAACTTGGCCGACTCGTGAATCTGTCCGTCATTTGTTAATGCCGCCACCAATGTCTTGGTGCCGCCTATGTCTATGCCTATGTACATGAACCAAGTGTAGCATAAGCGGGTACTTGGTCGGGTGTGATGGGGCGCATAGCGGACTGGGTTATGTGCGGTGGAATCTATCTACTGGTATCTGTGATTGCGGCTTCGATAAGCTCGCGCGTGGCTGGATCCAGCCCGTCTGGGGGTAATGCCTCCAAAGCCCAGTCACGGGGAGACAGCTTCTCCTGCCAGGCAACCTCGGCACCGGCCATTAGCGCCAGGCTAGCGACCATATGTGGTACGGAGCCCCATCGCTGCTCGTCCCTTATCCGGTCGGCCAGGAGGCCTTCGCTAACGATGATTTTGCCCTCTTTGTCTCTGAGCAGAGGTGGGTAGACGTCCACCAAGCGGGCCTCTCCGTCTTTATCAAACTGATAGGCTGTCGACTTCCATCCGTCCACCGGCACTTGTAACACGCCAGGCTTGCCGTCCATCTGGCTCATGCTGCCCAGGTGACCGATCAATTGCCTCAAGACTTTCCGTCTTGCACTCGACAGGTCCAGGTCGTGTATGTCTCTGCCTGTCAGCTGATCCATGACGTGACGTACGTGGTAAAGTCCCTTATCATCTTGCACCACACTAACGTCGTGTACGCGGGCCACGGGCAGGGGTTCACCGGCCAGTGCGTCGACGTACCGTTGCAATAACTCGGCCCACTCGCGTGCTGGGCCTTCTTCCGTATGACCTTCGCGAGCAATTTTTGTCGCCAGTTTGCCATCGAGGGTGACGTCGCAATAGCCGCCGCGCCTGGTGTCGGTGCTCATGAGTGTTACCATAGCATATTGCGATAGATATGGCAATAGCATGATGATACAGAAGTTCGGTGGGCTGTTCCGGCCCTTTACCCTCAGATGCAAAACAGGTATAATACAGATTAATCCAACGGGTCTCTTCGCGTTGGTGTCAATTTTTTGACACCATCCTAGGGGAGGCTCGCCGGAAATACACTTACAAAGGAGGCATCTAAGAAGTGCCAAAGAATACAACAATAACAATGGATGAGCTGCTAGCAGGCAGCGATGTCAAACAGCTGGAAGCCGGCGACGTTATCGAAGGAACCGTCGCGAGCGTACGCAAACACCAGGTGTGGATCGATCTGGGTCCGCGCGGTGTGGGCGTGGTGATGCGCCGCGAGGTGGGTCATGGCCAGACGCTCGAAGAGGGCGCTACCGTAACGGTTAGTGTCATCGATCCCGAGATGGATGAGGGCTACGCACTGCTTAGCATGCGCCGCGCCGCCAAGGACCGGGGTTGGGATGAGCTCCAGCGCATTTTTGACGCTGGCGAGATCGTCGAGGTTACACCGTACGACGCCAACCGTGGCGGTCTGCTGGTGGAGCTGGAAGGCATTCGTGGCTTCCTGCCTGTATCACAGCTTGCGGCGCGCCACTGCCCGCGTGTGAGCGGTGCCGACAAGGACCAAATCCTGCACAAGCTGAACGGACTGACCGGCGAGCGGATCCG
>CAZRWV010000152.1:0-2651 GCA_964603965.1 uncultured Candidatus Saccharibacteria bacterium | reverse complement strand
CGGCTTAGCCTTTTGGGCATAGTCACGTTGCTGCTGCCACCAACGCACCCCGGTGCCTGCCGCACCGGCCACAACCACGATCGCCAGCAGCAACGCCGCCATCCGCAACCGGACCCGCCAGATATGCTTACCTTTCCCCGTACCGACTACTATTCCTGCCATAGCCTGCCCATTTATACTTACGCTTCACTATACGACAGGTGGCGGCCAAACCGCAAATGGTAATTGCATCGCCAGCGCGGCCCGATGGGTTCCAGCCCTACCGTTTGGCCTCAGCGTCCACCTCTGTTATAATGCTCCGCATGAGTTCCCTCTCTATAGCCATAGTCGGCCTACCCAATGTCGGCAAATCCACCCTGTTCAACGCCCTAACAGACAGTAGCGTGCTGGCCGCCAACTACCCCTTTGCCACCATCGAGCCCAACACCGGCATCGTGCCCGTGCCCGACCCCCGGCTGCAACGCTTAAGCGATCTGTACCACGCCGCCCCCATCAAACCCGCCACCGTCACCTTCGTAGACGTGGCCGGCCTGGTGAAAGGCGCTAGCGAGGGCGAAGGCTTGGGCAACCAGTTCTTAGGCCACATCCGCGCCTGCCAGACAATAGTGCAAGTGGTGCGCGCGTTCGACGACCCCAACGTGCTCACCGATGATAAAACCGGCACGCACGACCCCGCCAAAGACATCGACATCATCAACACCGAACTCGTCCTGGCCGACCTGCAAACCGTGGCCAAGCGCCTGCCCCGGCTCGAAAAAGAGGTCAAGGCCAACCCCAAGCTAGCCGCCCAGCTGGAAACGCTGCAGCAGATCCAGACCGTGCTCGACAGTGGCAAACCAATCTTTACCAATGCCGCGCTACTCAAAGCCGCCAGCGAGCAATTCACCGACCTGTTCCTGCTCACCGCCAAACCGATCATCTACGTCTTTAACGTTGACGAAGCCGGCCTGACCGACCCAGAACTGCACACCCGCCTGCAAGCCCTGGTCGCCCCCGCCGAAGCCCTATTTATCTGTGCCAAGATCGAGGACGAGCTGCGAGGCCTGGACGCCGAGGACCGCGACGAGATGCTCGAAAGCTACGGCGTCACCGAGCCCGGCCTCAATCAGCTCATCCGCGCCGCCTATCACACTCTGGGCCTGCAAAGTTATCTGACTGCTGGTGATAAAGAAGTCCGCGCCTGGACCATCCCCCAGGGTGCCACCGCCCCCCAAGCCGCCGGCGTCATCCACGGCGACTTCGAACGCGGCTTTATCGCCGCCGACATCGTCGACTACGACGATCTGATCGCCACCGGTTCACTAAGCGCCGCTCGTGCCGCCGGCAAACTCCGCACCGAGGGCAAAACGTACGTTATGCGTCCCGGCGACGTGGTTGAGTTTAAGTTCAACGTCAGCAAGTAGCCCAAGCATTTTGTTTAGCTCCCTAGGTGTTGCTATCATGAACATATGTTAGAAAATACAGGGTCATCAAACGTTCCCGAACTACCACAAGTACCAGAGCTGGACACCATACGCCGCGCCATGGACGGCTACAATCAGGCAATGGCACCTGTACAGCAGAATGCCCAGGCGGCGTCCGAACTCAATGAGCTCGCGGTCGCCGTTGACACCGCCATGATGGACCCGGTAGGCCTCCAGGCAAAATACATAAACGGCATGAGTAGCACCCGGGAGAATCCCCAGACGATACTGGACACAAGAGACAGGAACGCCGAACTGCACGCAAACCACCGGACGTGGCTCGACTTTTACAGACAGTGCGCAAAAGAAGCAGTGAGCATTGCCCAAACAGCTCAAGACCCTGGCGTGAGAGCCGCCGCTTTTGGTACCGCTGCTTATCTTGCGGCCACAAGTTACTGGCAGCCGTATCGTGACGCCGAAGTCGAGGGCATCGAAACCGCAGCGGTCCAACTTGCCCGCACGGAGCCCGGCGAACCCGTATTGGTGATGGGGCAAAGCATAGACGGTTCTCGCAAATTTTCGGGTGGCACTCTGGATGGCCAACTAGAAATCTCTCTGGACGAAAGAAATCTGCCGGGTCCGCACAGTCAACACCTTTCTGCTATCAACATAGCCGGCAATATGATCGAGCATCGCGCCTACAGGCCAACCGGCACCGTCCGGGAGGCGTACTTACAAATGCAGGCAGCTGCTCAGCGGGCCGGCATACCGTTGGCAGACCACCCCCCTACGCAGAATCCCGTCCGAATTCGCCAGATTGACATCTTGCAAAGCGGCCCGCTGGCCCCCCGTCTGATTACGGGAACCGAGTACATAGCAGCAACGGTCGGACAAATGCTCGGCGAACAGCAGCTGGATGCATACTCTATAGCCAGCCTGATCGAGAGTTTGGACTTCACCGGCAAGCCGTTAACCGAACTAGGCTTCACCGCCGACTCTCTGGCCGCGGCCACGGCACACCTTACGACAGAACTCGACAGTCTAGGCGACCCGGAAAGACCCGATGCTCCGCACGGGACTTTTAACAGAGCTGAGCAGCTCCAAAGAGCCCTGCAAACCATCCAGGACCAGAACCAACAGACTGCTCAGTAAAAACTCGGGAACCGCTTCCGCCGCATAAGCATCGGCCCCTTGGTATATGGGTTGATCGGTGTGTACGGCAGCCCCAGACGACCCGGTATGCCATTC
>CAZRWV010000151.1:0-2679 GCA_964603965.1 uncultured Candidatus Saccharibacteria bacterium | reverse complement strand
CGCGCACGCGGGTCCTGGGCGAGTGCCGCATCTACCACCGCATCGCTGATGGCGTCGGCGATTTTGTCGGGATGGCCGGCACAGACTGATTCGCTGGTAAATAAACGTTCGTTCTTGGCAGGTTTTGCCATAAATGAAAATATCCTCTCTGCCTGGCGGAAAGGATATTTCAAACGAGACAACATCTTCCCCGCACGGCGGGCTAGACGGAGCACCCTTCGACTCGCTCCGCTCGTTCAGGGTAAACCCTGTTCGGTGACGGTAAACCTTGCTTAGCTTTGTCGCAGGTTTACCATGAGCTTGTCGAATGGTTGCTGGCAGGTCATAGAGCTAGATCTCTCCCCTCCTTCGCATGAAGCTTCGGAGGGCCCTCCATAGCCTTGGCGGCGGAGGGACTGCACTCTGTATATTTATATATGTAAGCGTACGTAGTGTATCATGCGCTTATGGTATTGGCTACTTTGCAGGCCTCGGTCGACGACTACGCCAAAGGAAAGCTGTGGTACTGGCACATCCCGCTTTGGCTCGTCGGCATCTACATCTTCATTAAGTTACTCGGTTTCAATATGCTGGTTGGGCTGCCGCTGGTGCTGCTCATACCGTATTCGTTCGACTTCGTGCTGCACGAGTCCGCCCACATCTTTACCGCCCCATTGCCGCCGGTGCTTACCGCTTCGGCAGGATCGATTGCGGAGTTGCTGCTCGGCACCGGCCTGGTAATCGGCGCGTTTTACTTCCGCAATTATTTTGCCAGCATGTTCTGTTTTCTCTGGTTCGACCTGACCTGCCAAAGCGCCGGCACGTACATGGCCGATGCCATACCGCGGCGCCTGCCGCTCGTATCGCTTGGTGGAGCCCTATCCGGGCAAGACCCGATACACGACTGGCATTTCGTGTTCGGTCATTTGCATGTGCTGGGCGCGAGCGCGTTCATAGGCAATTCCATTCGGATTGTCGGGCATATCGCCGGACTGTTCGGCGTCGCCTTTGCGGCGTGGATCATGTACAAAATGGCGGCTGCCGCTTCGCCGCCGCAAACAGCGCCCGTCCATGCCAAGCCGGGGAGCCCTGCGGCCGGCGCAGCAAACCCCAGCCCCAAACGAGCGATTTACCCGGAACCAACCCGTGGCGCGTTGGCGCCGCACGACGATATATCGTCAAAGCAGAGCGGCACGGCGGAACATGACGCGTCTGACCCGGGAAATCAGTAACCTGTGAAGTGATCCGTTTTGACGCTGCCGCGCGGCACGCCTAAGTGAGTCAACAGGTGCTTGTAGCGTGAGACCATGGCATCGGGGCCGGAAATGTATATGGCGCTCCTGCGGAGTAGTGGCAGCTGCGCACGCAAGCTGTCCTCCTCTATGCGGCCGACAACGTAGCGCGTCTGCAAGCCGATGGCTTCGGCCTGCTGCAGCACGTCGGCGTAGACGAATTCAGTCTCGCTGCTTGCGACATACAGCAACAGCATCTCGCGTTGCTCGCCCATATCCACCAAGTATTGCAGCATGCTACGGAACGGCGTGATGCCGATGCCGCCGGCAATGAATACAAGAGGCTTGCCTTTGCGGAGGGGCAACGTAAAATTACCGGCGACATGGGCAGCGCGCACCCGCATGCCCGGCTGCAGCGTGAGCAGTGTGCGTTTGAAACTACTGCTGGGCTGGTACGTCTTGATGCCAATGCGCACTTCCGGCTCGGTCGGAGAGGACGCGATGCTGAAGGTGCGGCGATTACCGCGCGAGTCAACGTGCTGGTGCGGCAACGTCCACTCCAAGTATTGCCCGGGTTGGAAGTTCAGGTGTTTGGGCCGTTCAAACACCAGGTCGTACATGTTCGTCGCCAGCGGCGTAATGTGCTTAAGCCGGAGCATGACACCAATGGTCGGCGCTGCCAACAGCGTGAAAATATTGCCGATGAGTAGCGCGGCCTGGGGTGTAGCCGCCACTTGTCCCACATGGAGCTGCGAAGCGAATACCGCACCCACCAGCACGGCGAATAACAGCTGATAGTACCGGGTCGACGGCAGTGTGCTCGGCTCGGTCAGCATAATGCTGCCAAAGAAAATAATGGGCCACGATAGAAACGCATTGCGGACGATAGCGCTCACCTGCCCGTCTTGCAGCACCGCCCCGATGTACAGCATAAGCAAGAGCGCCGCTGCCGCAAACACGAAGAACAATGTGAACCTGCGCTGTTTGCGCAAGACAGTCAGAGCCAGCAACGCGGTGAATGGCGCCAGCACCGGCGTAGCAACCCACCACGTGGCTGGCAGCAGACCGGTAACGCTCACCACGAAGGCGCCCACGGCAGCCGGATTCAGGAAATGGCTACCGCGGTAAACCAGCAGATATTTTGACGCCATGGCCACCAAACCCGTAAGCGCTACCAGCCCGGCACGTGCGGCCGTGGTAGCCGGTGGCAATATGCAGGCCAGTATCAGCGCGGAGACCAGCCATGATTCGGTGTTGTAGGGCGCCCGGAACAGTGCCGCGATCAGCCGGTTGCTAGCGTAACAGCTCACACACAGCACCGCTACCGACACCAGCAGCCCCGCCGCGGATAGCGCCAGCGAACCAGTCAGCGAAAGTACCACGGCAATCGTCAGCAGCGCTCCCAGCCCATAGGTAATCACGCGGTACATGGTGTAGCGGTTCAGCATGGCGTCGATGGTTTCAAGCA
>CAZRWV010000150.1:0-2762 GCA_964603965.1 uncultured Candidatus Saccharibacteria bacterium | reverse complement strand
TGCGCCCGTTGTTACGTACACCTTTAGTCGAGGTAAAGAACTCTTAGATGGTGCAGTGACCGTTCATGTTGGTGGCAAGTTCGCAGAAGATCATGTGAAGTTTCGTAATCGAGATGGTACGGTTGGCGATATCATAACGCTATTCCCAGACATTCCTGGAGGCGGTAAGAGTGCCCACACTAGATATGGCATCCCAAGGGATCAGTTTGACCTAGATACAGATGAGTCGGGCCAGCTTGTTCTGAAAGTGGGAGATGAGGTGATGCGCCTCGACAATGCGGCGGCTGCACTGCGGCGCGCCGAGGAGTTTTTGGAGCAGACGACCCGCGATATCCAGGGTGTACCCATCAGTGACTTTACTACCCGGAAATTCTATAGTGCCACTGGGGTAGTTAACGAGGCTCCTGCCGCTGTTAGCGCCGAGACAGGCAAGACAAGGCGGGCGCGCGCCCTAGGCAGGCTCCGGACTATATTCAGGGGTTCAGGGCGTAGAGGATGATGCGCTAAAGGTGGCGAGGCGCATCGGCTACGGTTGATTTTACAACTAGCTTATGCTATAATGAGCCTATCATAAACCACTAGTGCAAAAAACCGACACAACAATATGATCGAAGGACCCGCAACAGATCCGAGAGAACACAGAATCCTAGAGCAAGCGCCGACGCCGGGAACGCCTGACATCATTGAGCTTTCGCAGGGCGATGCCGTTGCGATTGACATGCGCCATGTGCTTGAGGATGATCGGGAAGGCATGATGAAGCGGTTCGGGCTGGATGCCCTCACTACCACCAAAGATGGTGATTATCGACGGTTGCGCTTGGCTGGCGTACTGGAAGCGGGAACCGGCAACGGAACCGACGGAGCGGCGCTTAAGGACCGCCCGGAATTTGTATTGCTGCGTTCGGAACCGTTTGACTCGACCGCTGAGGTGACGGACGATAGTTCTACATTTGTTGTCGGACGGATGGAGCGGGATAAAGATGGCAAGCTAGGCTTGGTGCGCGATGGCGATAAGCCGCTGCTTTGGGCCATACCGAATTCTAAGTCACTGTCGCTTGCTGGCGAGGATGGAAAGCCTGTGTTTGTGGTCAAACGGACCGGGGATGGAACGGGTGTACGCGTAGAAAGCGTTACGCCCCTCGGAACGCGAGCTGCTGGCTATGTGCTCGGCAAAGGAAGCCCAAAGACCACCATGGTGCCTGATTACGAGGGTGAGCGTTTTGCGAACGGAGTGGTAACTGGTGAGCCGGCTTCGCCCTCGGTGTCTGATCTTCCTGCCGCTCCTGCCGTCGAAGCCCAGCGCCCATCGGAGGAGTACGACGTCGCCCGGGAAACACGCCTGGCGCTGGCCGAGGTAGGCAACTTGGTAGCGCAGCTTGAGCATTTTGTGGGGCATCCCCAAGATTCGGAGACGGCCAGACTGCGTGAGCAGTTACGTACGTTTCAGGCTTTGCAGACCGAGATTGAGCACTCCCAGCCGCAAGAGGCAATCCAGAGAGTTGGAGACTGGACGAATGTTGCCATTGCAGCGCGTGAGAATATCGGCGGATGGATCGATAACTTATATAGGCTTCGCGATGGGGTCGCGCGACGGGTAGAGACCATGGCAAAACATCCAGCCGATGAGCAGCAGACTGCAGTTCGGGAGCAACTTGCCGCAAGCATCGGGACGCTAAACACGCTGCCGGTTATGACGAATATGCAGCCGCATGCCGCAATCTATGACGCGCTAAACATGCTGAACACCATGGTATATCAGGGGGATTCTGCTGGGCCGCAAGCGTGGCCGGAATATGTAATGTCTAATGTCGTTGATGCGCTGCAGGCGCGTATAGCGCTGTGTGAGCAAGAGCAAGACGCCTATCTGGGTGCGAGGGGCGATGGTGGGGAACGGCATGGCGGCGCGCTGCAGGCCGTGCGCGAGCAACTTGCCCGTATTCAACAGGCCTAAAACGCTAATCGCTCATCCCAGTGGTCTAAAAAATACCCTCGCGTTTAAGCGCGAGGGTATTTAGTTATGTTGCAGTGAAGCTATTCGACAGTGACTTCAGTCCGGCGAACGCTGCGGCCGCTAAACGTGCGGACCTTGCGGGTCGCCATCTTGACGATGCCGTCGCGGGTGGCGTGGATGGTGAAGTTGCGGCTGACTTTGGTGCCGACGCCGGGACGCTTGGTCATGCCCACCTGGCGGACGATAACCTGGCCGGTCTTAACAGCCTGGCCGCCGAACAGCTTAACGCCAAGGCGCTGGCCGACTGAGTCTCGAGTGTTTTTGCTGGTACCGCCAGCTTTGACGTGTGACATGGGGTGCTACTTCCTGGTTAAAACTAATAATTCGCGCGCTACGATCTGATCTTCTCGGTAGTACATGAGTTGATCGTCCCGAACGTGCTCAAATCTCGTTCGATTATACCCCAGTTGGGCTAGGTCGTCAATAAGGGGTAGATGCTTGAAACGGCCGGGCCGGATTTGCCAGGCCGGGACGGCCAGGCACAGGCGGGCGTCGGCGGGGAGCTGGCGGGCCAGGTTCTGGAGGGTTTTGCGCAGGATCAGGTTGACTTCGCTGGCAGTTTGGGCCAAGATTTCGGCGCTGGGCTGGGTGGTGAAGGGGCGGCCCAGGTAGGTTTCGCTGGCTACGGCTTCTACGCCCTGAGGGTTGTGGGCCTCAAAGGTGGTGGCGTCCTGCTGTTCGAGCAGAATTGAGCGGCTGTGGTGCTCATCGACGTTTTTGCGGATCCACTCCTGCTGTGATTTTAGCCAAT
>CAZRWV010000149.1:0-2772 GCA_964603965.1 uncultured Candidatus Saccharibacteria bacterium | reverse complement strand
TTATTAAGCGTGAGGGTCGCCCATCGGATGACTCAATCCTTATCGGCCGACTTATTGATCGTCCGATTCGTCCGCTGTGGCCCAAGGGCTACCGCAACGAAGTACAGGGTGTGGCAACGGTGCTGTCCCTGGACCCAACCTTCCGTCCCGACATGGTGGCCATGATCGCTATGAGCGCTGCTTTTATGCTGACCGGTGCGCCGTACGATGGCCCGGTGGCTGGTGTGCGCGTGGGTATGGACACTGATG
This sequence comes from uncultured Candidatus Saccharibacteria bacterium, assembly GCA_964603965.1. Lineage (GTDB taxonomy): Bacteria > Patescibacteriota > Saccharimonadia > Saccharimonadales > UBA4665 > JAJZCD01. The sequence continues at coordinate 2,523 of CAZRWV010000149.1, read as the reverse complement.
GCAAGTACCGCGCGTTCATGAGCGCCGCTGATCTGGCTGAGAGCAAGCTGGACCTGGTGGTGGCCGGCACCGAAGGTAAGGTCACCATGGTGGAGGCCGGTGCCAAAGAGGCTACCGAAGACGAGATCATTGGCGCCATGGAGTTTGCCGTGGAGGCTATCAAGCCGGCACTGGACGCTCAGCGCGAGCTGGTTAAAAAAGTTGGCGTTACGGCGCAGGAATACACGTTGGCGCTGCCGGACGAGAAGTTCCAGCAGGAAGTCGATGAGTGGGTCGAAGGCAAACTGGGCGAAGACCTGCGCGCACCGTACCCCGAGCGCAATGAGCTGGTTTCAACCCTAAAGGCCCAGATGCACGACGAGTTTGCAGCCCGCATTGGCGAAGAAGAGTACCGAGCGCTGCGCGCCGAATACGACGAAGCGCTGCAGCTGGCCATCCACAAAGATGTTCGCAAGGGCATCGTGAAGGACGGCATCCGCCCGGATGGCCGCAAGCTGGACGAAATCCGCCCCTTAAGCACCGAAGTCGGCTTCTTGCCCCGTGCCCACGGCTCCAGCCTGTTCACCCGCGGTATGACGCAGGGCATGAACATCGTTACGCTGGCGCCGCTGAGCTACGCGCAGCTGGTCGACACCATGGAAGTCACCGACGGCGAGCGCCGCTATATGCACCACTACAACGCTCCCGGTTATACCGTGGGCGAGGTAAAGCGCCTGGGCTCGCCGGGCCGGCGCGAAATCGGCCACGGCTACCTGGCTGAACGCGCACTGTTGGGCGTGCTGCCCGCTGAGGCGGACTTCCCGTATGCCATCCGTTCCGTTACCGAAATTATGTCGCAGAACGGCTCCACGTCGATGGCTGCAACTTGCTCCAGCTGTCTGGCCCTGATGGATGCCGGTGTGCCGCTCAAGGCGCCGGTATCTGGCATCGCCATGGGCCTGATGGTCGACGGCGACAAATTCTGGGTGCTGAGCGACATCGCTGACGCCGAAGACTTTGCCGGTGACATGGACTTCAAGGTGGCCGGTACCAGCAACGGTATCACCGCGCTGCAGATGGACATGAAGGTCCACGGTTTGCCCGTCAGCACGCTAAAGGTTGCTATCGAGCAGGCCAAGAGCGGCCGCGCCCACATCTTGGAGCACATGCTGGGGACGCTCGCCGAGCCACGCAAGGAAATGAGCCCATACGCACCGCGTGTGGAATCGATCCAAATTAACCCCGACAAGATCCGCGAAGTGATCGGCAAGGGCGGTGAAACCATCCAGAAGATCACGGCCGAAACCGGCACCGAGATCGACATCAAGGACGACGGTACGGTCATGATCAGCAGCCCCGACAAGTCGCACATCGATGCCGCCATCCAGTGGATCAAGGGCATCACCGAAGAACCCGAAGTCGGCACCATCTACTACGACAAGCCAGTCGTCAGCGTGCTCGACTTTGGTGCATTCGTGCAGATTCTGCCCGGCAAGGACGGCCTGGTGCACGTATCCGAAATCAGCGAAGAGCGCACCGAAAAGACGAGTGACAAGCTCAAAGAGGGTGACAAAGTCACCGTCAAGCTGGTCGCCATCGACGACCGCGGCCGCTTGCAGCTGAGCATGAAAGCCGCTGCGCGCGAGCTGAAAGACAAGGCCCAAAAGTAATATCATGCTGCAAAAGCTCGACCAGTTCCACCAAACCCGCGCCGGACGCGCGGTGTTTGGCGTGGTCGAGCTGGGCATGGCCTACGGCTTTCTGGACTGGGCGCTTGATAGCGGCTTCTGGCTGTGGTGGATCGTTACCGCGTTCCTGCTAGTAGGGTCGATTCAGAGCTTTGTTCAGGCAGTGTGGGGGCAGCGTAAATGAACCCAACCCGAAAACCGGTGTCTTCGAACTCGGACGGGCTTGAGTGGTGGGATACTACCAGTAACCCCAAATTGAATCTGCTACTAATCGTGATTTCTATGGTTCTGGGCGGAGCGACTGGGGCAGTGTTGCGCAGATGGGGTGCGCACAGCTTGCCTATATGGATAGTGGGCACTCTGGATGTTGTGTTTATGGCCGCTATGTTTGTGCTGTGGATGCGGCATCGCTTAGGGCTAGGTGCAGGTAAGCAATGAAGGCAATAGCTAAACAGCAACTCCTCGACGACCTAAAAGCTCGCATCGAGGCTGCCAACGTAACGCCCGAGCTAAAGGCTCAGGCAACGTACCTGGTGTTCGGCGATGGCAACCCCGAAGCCGATATCGTATTCATCGGCGAGGCGCCAGGCAAAAATGAGGATCTGCAAGGGTTGCCGTTTGTGGGCGCGGCGGGCAAATTTCTGAATGAAATGCTCGAGATGATCGGTCTGGAACGTAGTGATATTTACATCACCAACATCGTCAAATATCGCCCACCGAACAATAGAGACCCTGAACCGGCAGAAAAAGAGGTTTGGCTGCCGTATCTTCAGGAACAACTCAGCATCATTGCGCCAAAATTGATTGTCACCCTAGGCAGGCACAGCATGGATGTGCTGCTGCCCGGGCTGAAAAT
>CAZRWV010000148.1:0-2776 GCA_964603965.1 uncultured Candidatus Saccharibacteria bacterium | reverse complement strand
TCGGGGCTGATCTTTTTGACGCTTGCACGCACTTTCATGCGGATCATTGCTCCTTTACTGCAATAACTCACTGCATTAGTTTGATTATAGTGGGACTAGGTTAGGCCCCTGGCCGAACTTTCATAGGAATGGCCCGTACTTCGATGGCAGCCCTACGGGCAACCGATCAGTCCGGATGAACCAATCCCAGGAAAGTTCAGCCCCTGCGGTACGTAATACGGCCTTTGGTAAGGTCGTACGGAGTTAACTCCACCGTAACGCTGTCACCAGGTACGATTCGGATAAAATGCTTCCGCATCTTGCCGGCGACGTGCGCTATAATCTGATGGCCGTTTTCCAGCTCTACTCGAAACTGAGTCCCAGGGAGGGTCTCGACGATGGTTCCCATCAATTCGATTACTTCTTTACTTCCAGCCATAGATATAACAAGGGTTCATTATACCAATCCTATCCCGCAATTACAACACTTTTACACAGGTTACGTCGAACGGGCCAACTAGCGTTTGCGGCGGAGTGGCAGCTTGGGCAGGCGTGGCAAGAAACGTAAACGGCGGCCGGTAATCGCGCCCGATTCCCCGCCCGCAGCACTGTCGTAGAAGAAGTCGTCACGCTGATATTGGTCGTAGGTGACCATCAGGGCGCGTGATTCGACGGCACGCAGTGTTTCGAGCGACACAGACACCAAGATCAGCACGCTGGTACCACCGATAGCGATGCTGCGGCTGGTGTTCAGGAAGACCTGGGCAATGATCGGCAGGATGGCCAGTATACCCAGCGCAAAGGCACCGAACAGAGTCAGACGGTTAACGGTGCGCCCCAAGTACTTCTCGGTCTGCAGGCCGCTGCGCACGCCTTCGATAAAGCCGCCTTGCTTTTGCAGGTTCTCGGCGATTTCCTTGTTGTTGAACGTCACGCTGGTGTAGAAGAACGTGAATAGGAACACCAGCAGGAAGTACGTAACCGGGTAGATCCATGGCAGCCAGCCGCCAGCCGAGAAGGTCACCGAAGACGGCGTTTGGAACCAGTGAACTAGGTTAGAACCCAAGTGCGCCAGGCGCTCGCTGTGGTTGGTGGTAAGGATCTGACCAACAAAGCTCGGTACGCTCAGGAACGCCACAGCAAAGATGATCGGCACCACACCGGCCGTAATGAGCTTGACCGGCAGAATAGTGGTGACACCTCCGTACGCTCGGTTGCCCTGTACACGTTTAGCGTAGTTGACGGTCACACGCCGTGCGGCTTCGTTCAGCATCACCACGATCCACGTTACCACCAGCACCGACACCAGGATGATTAGTGAGTACCAGAATGCCCTTTCGTTGATAGGCAGCGTCATGCCCAGCACGTGCCACTTGTCCGTATGGTTGTAGACTTCGCTGACGATCTCGCTGATGGTGCCCGGCAGGCTGCTTACAATGCCTACGGTAATCACCAGGGATATACCATTACCCACCGACTTTTCGGTTACCAGCTCACCCAACCACATCAGCAGCATAGAACCACCAGTTAACGCCGCTACCATCAAAATCCATTGGAAGATTGAGGCATGCGCCGTTATGTCGCCAATACCGCCGACTTGGGCAGCCTGTTGCCGCACCAGATAGATTGCACCAACGGACTGAATGATCGCCAGCGGCAGCGTCAGGATACGCGTCATCTGGTTGATCTTCTTTTGGCCCTGCTCACCTTCTTTATGCAGCGCCTCTAGCTTGGGCAGCGCCTTGGTGAGCAGCTGCATGATAATGCTGGCGTTAATGTACGGGCCCAGGCCGGCGATCATAATACTGAAGTTGGCCAGCGCACCGCCGGACAGCACGTTGATGAAGCTGAGCAGCTGCGGCGTATTGCTGTTGAACAGGTTCGTTAGGACCTGTTTGAGCGTTTGTGGGTCGCTGAGGGGCACGGGGATGTGCGCCAGCACGCGGTAAACCAATAGTATTCCGAGCACGCCTAGGAGGCGTTTACGCATATCCGGTTCAGCCAATGAACGCCAAATAATTTTCCAGTTCACCTACGTATCCCTTTTCATTCTGATAAAACTGTATTCGAGTATACAGGGGGCGCTGCGGTTCGTAAAGGAAATGCAGTAGGTTTTACAAACTGGCAGCCAACGCCGCACCCTCAGCGGCCTCTGGTACACCCACATAGCCACCGCTCTGGTGGGCCCACAGCTGCGCATAGATACCCTGTTGCTCGAGCAGCTCGTCGTGCGTGCCCACCTGCACAATGCGCCCCTTGTCCATCACGACAATCCGGTCCATGCGCTGAATGGTGCTCAAGCGGTGTGCCACCACCAACGCCGTTCGGCCGTCCATCAGCTTCCAGAGGGCTTGCTGGATGTATTTTTCGCTTCGACTGTCCAGGGCACTCGTCGCCTCGTCCAGCACCAGTACCGGCGCGTCTTTTAGGATAGCCCGAGCGATGGCCACGCGCTGCCGCTGTCCACCCGATAGTTTGACACCGCGTTCGCCGACCAACGTATCATAGCCGTCCGCTAGTTCTTCAACGAATTCGTCTACGTACGCACTCTTGGCAGCGTTGCGTAGCGCCTTCTCGGACGCGCCAGGCCGTCCGTAAACAATATTATCGGCAATGCTGCGGTGGAACAGCAGCGGTTCCTGTGGCACATAGGCTATGTAGTTGCGCAGGTCACGCTGCCGCAGATCGCGTATGTCAACACCGCCAATCGTAATGTTGCCGCCAGTGGTATCCATAAATCGCATCAACAGCTTGGTGAGCGTGGTCTTGCCGCTGCCGGAATAGCCGACCAAGCCGA
>CAZRWV010000147.1:1542-2795 GCA_964603965.1 uncultured Candidatus Saccharibacteria bacterium | reverse complement strand
CAAAAGGCTAAGCCGACGGCACTGCAGAAGCAGCTCTCGGACGCGAATAGCCAGGCGGCCACCGGTGACTACAAGAAGGCGCAGCAAACGATTACTGCGGCCCTGGATAACCCCAAGCTGTCGGCCGATTCGAAGGCGACGTTGTATGCCGAGCAAGCGACGGTTTATCAGAATCAAGGCAACAAGAAGGTGGCGCTGGAAAGCTACCAAAAAGCTGCATCGATCAAGGAATCGTATTATCTGGACGGTACTATTGCCCAGCTGGCCGAGCAGCAGGGGAACAAGCAGTTGGCGATCACGTACTACAAGAAAGCAATCCCGCTTATACCCGACACTGAGGCATTGAGGCAGAGCATCAAGCAGGATTTTGAGGCGGCTATTACGCGCTTGGGGGGCCAGCCATGAGCAAGAAGTGGTGGTTGATAGCTCTGGTGGCGTCACTATCGTTCGCTGCCGGGTACGGCATGATCGCCAAGGCGTTTCCGGCCTACAATGACTGGAAGGGTTATTTTTACGGCAACGCGGATAGCAATGGTGGGTTAGCCGTGTGGTCGGGGTGGAGTGGCCAGCCTGGCTGCGAGGGAGATGATACTTCTGACGGTGACGGTGTCAGCGAAGCCATACCTGACTGGGTGGTCAGCGGCACGAATAGTGATAACGCCCTTCATTTTATCAACTATGTTAAGTGTAAGCTGGGGAATACGGGTGCGAGCACACAAGCTAAGCAGGATAGGGTGGGCGCCGAATTTATTATTGCGCTGATGAGTGGTAAGGTTAAATCGACTGATCCGGGCTATCCGTATCCAACACCTGCGGCGATTACTGCGTTCGAAAGTGCGGTGTGGGGCGCCGTGGCCAAGGGCTGGGTGAATTTTAACTACGCATCCTACTGTGATTCGGCGGCTGGTACCTGGACGGCTCATAACTCGTTCTTCCAGGATGCGTTCAATAACGATGATGGTTCGTATTACGGGTGCGGGTCACCCGGTTCAACGATGATTGTCTTTACAAACGGCAGCGCCTGGGACGGCGACTGGTTTATCATTAAGCGTACCTGTGCGAATCCCGTTGGAAGCATGAAACCGCTAACGACCGCGTGGGCGGTGACGGGCACGAGCACGGTTAGTAAGGGCGCTAGCGGGCCGGATGTAACGGGTGGTACGGTGCAGCCGGGTGATACGGCGGTGTTTCACCACATTCTGACCAATGGTACGCCTTGGAACACGACTGCGTCACCGGCGCTCACGGCCACG
>CAZRWV010000147.1:0-1532 GCA_964603965.1 uncultured Candidatus Saccharibacteria bacterium | reverse complement strand
CGGTGTTTAGCCAGCCGAATGGCACGACTACCACGGATGGGACAACGCTCATTAACAGCACCCCCACGGGAGATATTACTGCGATGAGCAGCATAGAGCCGTTTAAGCTGAACAGCAATGTTAGCGTGTCGATACAGGCGAGTGATGTGGGTAAGACGATTTGCCAGCGCGTGGGGTGGGACCCCGTGGATAGCGTGGGCAACCGGAACGGACGCGGCAATACTGCTTGTGTGACGGTGGTTGGTGCGGGGAGCGCCTGTGTGGCCGGCCCGACATTCTATGTTAGTCGCGCCGATTCTGCACCCGACCACATTACTCCTGGGGATGGCTATAGTGTGACTGCTTCGGTTCGTGACATAGCAGGCGGTTTGGCCGGGGCTACTGCGGCTGCTGCTACGGATAGTTTCTACATCAGAATTACCAATTCGAGTGGCGGAAGCGTGGCGGCCAATAATAACGTGGCCAGTCCAACGCCGAGCGTGGACCCCATTGACAACACCAAAGGTATGCTGCAGGCGACGGCCACATTCTCGGCTACGAACAGTCCCGGTACGTATACGGTTAGCTATGGGCTGACGGCGGGGACGGCGGGGCCTTGCACGGGGACGTTCCAGGTGGTGTACGCGCCGTATCTATCGGTTTTGGGTGGTGATGTTGCGGCCGGGCCGGGCTTCGGGAACTGTACCTCGCTGGCAGGAGCAAATATCTATGGAAATAACCTAGGCGGTGGCGGCAGTTACGGCTACTTTGGCGCCGGCAGTCAGCTGGCGGCGTTTGCGCAGGGGCAACTGGGCGGTTTTGCTACCAATACGACACTCGTGGGAGCGGGCGGTATTAATTCTTCGGGCGGTACGGCGCCGCAGCCGAGCGGACTCGCGTTTGCGAATGCGGGCGCAAATAGCAGCTGGCAATTCGGCACGGCTTTTGGCAGGGATCCGGTTACTGACACCCTGAGCCGCTCATCTTGGTGTGCGGCGGACTATGCCACGGACGCTGGGACTGGAACCGCCGAGTCTGCGACAACATTGGATCAGGCGGCACTGAACGGCCTGTCTAACGGCACCCATACGTACAGTAATGGTTTGACACTCTCGGGCAACATAGCGCTTAGTGCCAAGCGGCTGACGCTTGTGGTGACGGGCAAGGTGGTTATCACCGGCAATGTCACCTATGGGGCGTATAGCTATACGGCGGGAGGGGATGTGAGTGTAGTGCCGGAACTGCAGGTGATTTCGCATGGTGGCACCGATGGCGGTATTTACGTTGACTCGGGCGTGAGCACGCTGACTGGTTTTTATGTCGCGGAGCGTAGTACGGGTGGGAGCGGTGGCCTGATCGCTACCTGTTCCACGGGCAGTAAATACCTGACGACCGGCGCAACCAGCAGTAATGCGCTGCACACGGATACGTTCTACAACGATTGCCGGAAACAGCTCAAAGTATATGGGTCGCTGGCGGCGAGCAGCGTTCGCCTGGGTCGGACCTGGGGCAACGTGGAGACATACGGATCGGTGACTAATGACCCGGCCGAG
>CAZRWV010000146.1:0-2807 GCA_964603965.1 uncultured Candidatus Saccharibacteria bacterium | reverse complement strand
CTTCGCAGAGCCGGTTCGGCAACCCCCATTAGCTGCGCTAAAACCCTCGACATACTTGACTACAGATTATCACAAGCGCGTTCTGGTTGGTAGGTCTTGCCGCGACGTGCTACGATGGTCTATGAATAGCGCGTTCTTGTGGATGATTCACCAGTACTAGGTACCGGGTGACGCCGCAAACAAAAATACCGCCATTAGATGGGCGGTATTTTGTTTGTCTGGAAGACTAGAATGAATCGACGTGATACCAGTCAGGTGCTTGAACCAGCCACTTTTCGAGCTTGGACTCGGTAAGCAGGCCTGCCTGAGCACCCATTTTTTGACAGACACTCATGGAGTTGATCGGCGCCCATTGGAGCGCGCTCTCCAAGTCGTGTCCCGAGGCCAGAGCTGCCACAAGCGTGCTTGCAAAGGCATCACCGGCGCCCGTCCGGTCCAGCGGCTCCTTGGGGTCTGGATACAATGGCATCTTGAGCCGCCGTTGTCCATCGGAAGCATAGGCGCCGTCGTGCCCGTCGGTTATCACGGCAACCTTTGGGCCCAGATCGTGCAGTTTGTTCAGTAAATCGTGCACATCGCCGTGGTTGCCGCCGGTAACGGTTACCGCCTCTTCGCGGTTCAGAACAACCACCTCGGCCCGTCGATAGAAACCGTGCAGCTTCCCGACACCCCACTCCAAGTGGTACATGCCAGGCTGGAAGGCTAGGCGAATCTCGGGGTTGCTCTCCAGGTAGTGCAGCATATCTTCGTGCAGCGGCCAGGTCTTTTCACCCAGCACACCCAGGTACAGCCAGTCGGGACGCCGCTTTGGGGCATGCCACTCGTAACTGTAGTCCTCGAAGTGTTGGAACTTCGTCCGGTCGGCACCGTAGCGCAGCACATAATGATAGTTGGTCTTTTTGCCGTTTTCCTTCACTAGTTCGTCGGTGTGAACTCCCTGACCCTTCATGTATTTCATGATGTCTTCGCCTGGGCCATCATCGCCGAGCCACGACATCAGGCTAACGTCCAGACCCAAACGGCACATTGATACCGCTGCGTTCGGGCTGCATTCCACGCCTTCCACGATGTCGACACGTTCGTAGGGCAGTTTGGCGCCAAGTTCAAAACTCAGGCGCTTAATGCCCTGGTCGTCGATGTAAGCCTGAACGGAATCCTTATCTAGTTCTATAAAGGCGTCGCTAATAATATCACCGACCGCTAACACGCGCGGCTTTTTTGCCGCCCCACCCGCCTCGTCAGACATTCTTTTCCTCCAATTCCATGTTATGTAACTTTGCTCCAGCCCGTAAAATGCCTGCTTTGGCGCCAATCATGCTCACCACCGAAGTTGAATTCGCACTGGCAAAAATCACCGCGTCCCGCAGGCTACTCCCACGGCACCACTGGCTCAGAAAGCCGGACGCAAACGCGTCGCCAGCACCAAGCCGGTCAACCACCTTCACGTCTTCGTACATCCCCGCTTTGATAATAGTCTTGCCATCAGAAGCGCAGACGCCGTTCGGGCCATCGGAAACAATTACGACCGGGCAAAGATCCAGACCTTTCTTAACCAATGTCTCCAGGTCACCCTCGCCAACGAGTCCTTGCATCTCATCCTTATTGAGGCAAAAAACTTCAACGCTTGGGAGGAATGATCTGAGGTTTTCTGGATCCGACAACTCTCGGCCGGCGGGGTTGAGCATAATCTTCGCCCCAAGCTCCTTGGCCCTTGCCGCCAACATGGTCATTAAGTCGTAATCACCCAGGGAGGACGGATACAGCCAGTCTGCTTTTTTGATTTTGTGCAGCGCCCGGCCGAAGGACTCGTGGTCCATACGATTGCCATGGAAGTCCAGCACGGTCCGCTCACCGTCGGGGGATAGCAAGATAGTAGAGTAGCTAGCCTGGTACTCGTCTCTTTGGTCGACAAGATTGGTGTGCACGCCTTCCACTTCCATGTCGCGCAATATGTTGTGCGAGGCCGGGTCTTTGCCAAGCGCCCACACAAAATGGGAATCCAAGCCTTGGCGTGCAAAGGTTACCGCTACATTGGTAGCATTACCCCCTGTCGAAAAATACAGTTCTTCCACGGCCAGCTTGGCCCCAAGCGGCAAGTGCGTATACGCAACCTTGCCTTCTTTCTTAGGATCGAACTCTTCGCTTCTTAAAAAAACATCTTGCGTGGCGTTGCCGATAGCATAGATGATAGGCTTCCGTCTAAGCTTATTAACGAAGTAGGCCATACTATTGGTTGGTTCCCTCTTCCGCACCCTGTAATGTTATTGCTTACGCTTATTGTGCCATAGCGCTCGTTGGCTTGGCAAGTCTGGTTTTGGCGCCCATCCGCTATGCAGCCGCTTTGCCGGCGGAGTTGAACGAGGCCAGCTTTTCTTCCACGACTTTTTGCACGGCCGGCACCACGTCCTTGCCGATCAGCTTGGACACGGAATATTCAGCGCCGTTTTCTTTGAGCGTTTTGAGCAACGTATCGTGATACGCCACACGCATATCGCTGTTGATATTGACCTTGGTAACGCCGATCTTGACGGCGCTTTCGAAGTAATGTGCAGGTGTACCGCTGCCGCCGTGCAGGCTGATGTTGCAGTCGATCGCATCGCGAATCTTTTGCAGCAGCTCCAGATCGAGCTTCTTGGGTACGGGATATTTGCCGTGCAGGTTACCGACTGCAGCCGCAAAGGTGTCGATGCCGGTGGCATCCACAAAGGCCTTGGCGCCCTCGGGCGTGCGGAAGGTCTTTTTGATCTCGGCGTAATCGATCTTTTCGGTATGCTGGTTTTTGGGGTCGGCAAAGTAGTGCGGTTGGC
>CAZRWV010000145.1:0-2842 GCA_964603965.1 uncultured Candidatus Saccharibacteria bacterium | reverse complement strand
TGTATAAATTTTCGTCTTCAAAAAATCTCTCGTGAAACTCAATGATCAGATTGGGTATTTTTAGCGGATTTTTGGAATTAAAATTATCCTCGATAACCGCAAACTCCGAACCTTCAATATCCAGCTTCATACAATCAATATGATCGATATGCCCCTGCTTCATGGCGGTCCTGATGGTTTTCATATTGACCTTTATTTTTCGGGGATACAGCTTGCCGTTCTCATCGGCACGGTCAATCGCGCTACTCCCAACGCCACCGTCATCATTTGGCGATACGTTAAATTCCGTTGTCCCGTCGTACGCTTCTATTCCACACTTGGTGTGTACGAGTTTGTTTTTACTCACAACCCCAAGCCTTAGCTGCTCCTTCACGAAAGCCGCCGATAGTGGGGTCGGGTCGAAGCTATACACCTTTGCGCCGAAGCGTGCGACCATAAACTTCTCGAACTCAATGTCGTTGAAAATCCCAGCACTAAAAACAATGTAGTCGTTCGTGTGGGAATTTTGAATCGCTTTCTTGGAAAGGGCATACTCATTTCCATCTTGTCCAAAACCGGCATTCACAATTGCAACGCGTTTGTCCAGTTTGTGCGTTGGAAAGATCTGCTTGTAGTCGTTCGCCTTATTGGGGCGCTGTGCCGCTCTAGCCTTATAGGTGCGGTAGACCTTTCTCAGCCCTTTATATGGCCTGCCTAGCATGACGCGGAGTAATCTGTGATTATTGGCAAAGATCTTTAGGCGCAGGACGGTACCTGGTGCGGGCACCGGTTCAGGCCTTGATTCGTGCACCATCACATTCGCATCAATACAATACACCGGCTTGCCAGTTAGCCGGCTAATCTCCACGGCCTGCTTGTGGTTGCTCTCCACGAACAACTCATATTCTGCTTTCTGATATTCTTGCGCCTTGAACCGTCCATGAATACTCAGCCTACGCCTTTCCTCCGCCGTGTGGCCTTCAAGCATAATTAGTTTTTCGTACTGGACTCCATGCCGCGCCAGCCAGCCAACCGTTGGTTTCCTGTATTTTTCTAGCCGTGAGGTAATGATCGTCTTTATCGGATACGTGGGTATGTATTTGGGGTCGGCGTTTTTAATAAAGTCTAGGTATTTTTTGCCGTCATCGTTCTGCTCCTCGCTCGGATCGGCGCACAACACACCGTCCATATCGAAGCACGAACGAGGTATAAAATGACCGTGGTGCATGATATTCCATTCGAAGGCGCGGGGCAGTGGGACGACTTCCAGATACATGTCTACTCTGGCATCTGCGTCGACGACGTAGACAGCAAGTGTAGTCACTTTTTTTCTAACCTTGCTCGGCAGTGTCGCCAGCGCCTCTCTTAGGTGCTGACCGGTCATGTAGCCGTCCTCGACTACAAGAATTTTTTTTGCCTGCTGCGGACGACTCACTTCGTTCTTTATTATCCGCAGACTCGTGCGCGAGATATCGTTGTTTTCGACCAGGTCACTGAACGAGCAAACGGGCACATTTAAGTCCAGGGCGATCATGTACGCCGGCACGATTCCACTGCGTGGTATGCCGACAATCAGATCAAACTCCTGACTGGCAATTCGCGGCAGACTACTGTGAATAATGCCGACCAGATCGGCATAGGATCTAAAGTTCATGCCATTCACCTGTTATTTGCTTATCCGGCTTTAGTAGCCCCCGGTGTCGATTGCCTTTGTTGCTAATAGTGAAGTAGCACGTGTCTTGCTCAGACGTAAACGCAAGCGGTTGTTCTGAATAGGCATCTTCTATGGTTGCCCGTACATTCAGCGGGATGTTGTTATACATGTGCACTGGGAAGCTATATCCTACATAATGCACGCCACGACCAGACATAACCTTCGATACATCGGTGAACAGCAGCATGCTGCTTGTTTCATCACTGATTCTAAAGCTTACTCTTACCGGCGTATCGTCCGTGATCTCGTATTCGATTCTGAAGCTGAGCTCGTCTCCGGCGGTTAGCGTTTGCTTAGACTCCGGCACGACCTTAAGGTGGGGTATTTGCCTACTAAGTCCAGTCGCGTACTCATCGTTCTGTTTTTTCGATTGTTTTGTCTCGAAGTTTTCCTGCGTGTATTCATTGGCAACGTCCTCTGGGGAGCCCGAGGCAACAATCTCACCGTTTTGAATCAACAAAGCTCTGTTACAAAACCGCTTCATCGCTTCCATGTTGTGCGTCACAAGAATAACTGTCTTCGCTTTGTCACCCTTAATCGTCTTGAAGTACGTATCACACTTCCTTTGAAACGCCTCGTCGCCCACGGCCAGGACCTCATCCAGCACCAGAATGTCTGACTCTGCCCGTATAGCTACGGAGAATGCCAGCCTCACCTGCATGCCGCTTGAGTAGTTCTTGAGCTTTTGGTCCATAAACCGCTCGAGCTCTGCGAACTCAACGATGTCATCGTACATGACATCGATCTCCTTCTGCGAAAAGCCCAGCATGGCGCCGTTCAGGTAGACGTTCTCGCGCCCGGTGAGTTCAGGGTTAAAGCCTACGCCCAACTCGATAAACGGTACCAGCGTACCGTTGGTGTGCACCTTGCCTGATGTCGGTTGGTAAATACTAGACAGTATTTTTAGCATGGTACTTTTGCCAGAACCGTTGCGGCCCACTATGCCAAAAAACTCGCCCTTTTTAATCTCGAAACTTATGTCCTTCAGCACGTGCTGTACTTCTTTGGTGCGGTCACGGCTGAACATCCCCGTAAAGGCACGCTTAACACTCGTGACCTTTTCGTGGGGCAGCACAAAGTTCTTACTGACGTGCTCGACTTTTATCGCGATGTCGTCGGCCATTGCTTATACCTCCTCCGCAAAGTTAC
>CAZRWV010000144.1:0-2889 GCA_964603965.1 uncultured Candidatus Saccharibacteria bacterium | reverse complement strand
TGCCGGCACCGCCGCCGGCCAGTGGGCTACCGCCAATGCGTACAAATACGGCTTTCTGCTGCGCTATCCAGACGACCTGACGGCCATCACCGGCTACAGCCACGAATCATGGCACTTCCGCTACATCGGCACCCAGCTGTCAAACGAACTGCACGACAAGAATATCCGCACGCTCGAACAATTCTTCGACATCACCGGCGGCACCGAATACAAATAGCCAACCACTGAACAGATCTTATGAAACGAGTAACCCGTATACCCCTAACAGTTTGTGTAATAGCCTTAGCGCTGGTCGCCGTGCTTGGCGGCCTGGTTTATGCCGCACACCGCCACCCGGCCACACCAAGGGCCGAGCACGTCAAGACGGTTGCGGCCACACCGTCCGACACAGACTCCGCTACCTCCGCTGACGGCCGGTCCGGTCCGCACGCCGACACGGGTCTACAGCAAATCGTTGACACTTGGGCCACACAGCACGGCTTTGACGCCACCGTAAGTGTTCAGGAGCTGGACGGCCAGCAGCGCACTGCCACCCATAACCAAGCAGCACCAATGACCACAGCCAGCACCTACAAGCTCTTTGTGGCCTACGCCACCCTGCACGAGATCGAACAGGGTGCCTACGGCCCCCAGACTGTCACGCGCACCGGCCAAACTGTTTCCGCTGCGCTGAGCAAGATGATCCTGCAATCCGACAACACGAGTGCCGAGGCACTCGGCTTTCTGGTAGGGTGGGACCGCATTGACGACCTGGCTGCGGCGATCGGTGCCACCCACACCGATATTAACAACTATTCCGCCGCCGGCTTGCCCGAAAATGGCAACAAGCAAAGCACGGCAGCTGATCTGTCTTTATTGTTGACAAAATTACAACAAGGCACGTTGCTGAATAACGACCACACGCAAGAACTACTTACTCTGATGAAACAGCAGGTTTGGCGCGAGCGCGTCCCGGCCGGCGTGCCGGAGGGCATAGACGTGGCCGACAAACCGGGCTGGCTAGCCAATGTCCAGAACGATGCCGCCATCGTCTACGGCCCCAAGAGCACCTACGCCATAGTGATACTGACCAACGGCAGCAGCACTACGCCGCTCGCCGACCTCTCGCGGCTGGTCTACAACTACCTGCAGTACTAGCACGCTGCACCGCACCCGAAATCTCATATTTCATGAGCGTTTAATAAGTCTGTGGTTCCATGGGATTATGAACTAAACATAACCATAGAGGAGCCCCCATGGCCATGAACTTCCCAGCCAGTACTACTGTCAATAAATCCAAATTGATTGCTTGGCTGCCTTGGGCCCTCGTGATCGTCATGGCCGGATTGCTCCTGGTCGCCTCGTGGCAGCCACTCAAGCGTATGGCGAATGACCTGTTCGCGAACCGCGATGGCACAACCACCACAACAACGGCCGCGGACGGTGAACATGCCTCGCCAGTGACCGTATCAGTTACACCGGGCGGTGGCAGCAGCGGCGGCTCAACCCGTACCGTCACCGTCAATATCCCCACCAACACCACGGGCAATAGCGGGACGTCGGGCGGTGGTGGTGATACTGGCGGTGGTGATGGCACACCTCCACCGCAAACGGGTGGCAACGACTCCAACAACCCACTCAACGGCTTTTATACCAACATCGGCACGGGACAGACAAAGGGCCAGTTGATTAGCATGGCCGGGTCCGACCCGGACGGCTGTACGACCGTCGACGTCCTGCTGCTTGGCACACAGCAAATCTGCACCTGGGCGAGCAAAGATGGCACGGTTGCGGTCACAATGTTGAACGGTCAAGTTGTTTCAAAGCAGCTGCTGGGTCTATAGACCATGGAGGAAACGAGCCGTCTGCGCCATCCCGCCCCTCAACCGCATAAGCAGCGGCTGCGCATGTGGATCCTTGTCGCACTGCTGGCAGCCCTGATCGCCACCAATGTGCTGCTGTTCATAAAATACCACGCAGCGGTCAGAGACAACCCGCTGTCGCAGCAGCAACAACTGATTGACACCGTATCACAGGCGGTCATTGCACCACACGAAACACCGGTCGTATCGACTGTCGCCAACGAACGCAAGCTCACTAATCCGGCGCTCGCGCATGTCGTCAAAAACGGTGACAAGATTTTGATCTACGGTCAGGCCAAACAACTGATCGTCTACCGACCGTCAGTCCAGAAGGTTGTTACTATGCTGACGATCACCGACCAGCTGACCACACCGTAATCGCTCGCTCAATCAGCGGCCGTGTATTCAATCGTCACCAAAAAGCCGCTTAGGGCTACGCCGAGCAGCGGCTGTGTGTACTTGAAGGTATACACGTCACCGGCATCGAAGCTGGTACCGCTTTGCAACGTCGGTACATTGGGCTGCATCGCCACTAATGACACGGCCGTCAGCGAAGTCGATGCTACCGTAGCAGACGGAGCCGTTTCACGCTGAACCGAGATAGTACCCTTGGTGGGTCCCAAGCTAATACCGGAGCTGTTGGTGAAGGTAATCTTGGTAATCGTGCCATCGGTAGGTGATACAAAGATCGGCACTTCAAACGTTGAGCCGAGTGCCGCCACCACGGTGCCGACTTGCACCGATACGGTATGGCGCCCAGCCGCTGCCGACAGATTGGATGCCGACACTGATCCCAGCGCCAGCTGATTGCTCCCAATCGCACCGTTAGCGATGTTACCGGACGTAATCGTACCCGGGGCAATGATAGTGCTCGTAACCGCACCGGTAGCCAGTTGCGCAGTACCGACCGCACCGCTGGCAATCAACGCATTCGTGATGGCGTTGTTGGCAATTTGTGTCGTACCGATGGATCCAGGGGCAATAAGCGCACCAGTCAGCGTACCGTTGGCAATATCCCCGGCAGTAATTGTGCCAGCGGCAATCAGAG
>CAZRWV010000143.1:0-2895 GCA_964603965.1 uncultured Candidatus Saccharibacteria bacterium | reverse complement strand
TCTGCGGGTCTGCCTTGGGGTGTGAGGCTGCGAAGCCGATGTTGAACAGCGTTGTGAGCACATCCGGCCGATCCGACACGTCGTAGCCCTGGGAGGCCCACTGCGCCTCAATCTCCTTGATGAACAGTGCCGCGTACAGATACGAGTAGTAGTGGTTCCTGGCGTCGGTCAGGCGGTTGTACAGAACCGAATCGTGGTCGGCGTCTGCCGGATAGGACACGAGCGCCGCCATGCCATCGCCGGCGTAGAACGGTGAGTTGTTGTCCACGGCGTACTGCTCCACCAGCTTGGCGGTCTGCTCCTTGAACCCGGCGATGCCCAGCGAGAACTCCGTCAGCGACCCGAGCGTCTTCATGGGCTCAAAGTAGTGCTTGAACGTCTCGCGGTCGCTGGTAAAGAATCTGAGCTGCTCCGGCGCCACCGACGCCGCGATCATGCGGGCCGGTACTCCGGTCTTTTGTGATACGTCCAAGATCACCGCCTGGTCCTTCAGCAAACCACCGCGCACTGTCGTCCACTCGGCGCTCTTGTTCCAGGCACAGACCGCCACAGCCTGGCCGTCGGCTCCTTGCTCTACACAACTGGTAGCCGTGGCTACCTTGGGCACCACCGCCGCGCTGATGTCGGCCTTTGGCAAGGAGGCGAAGAAGTCGTTACGCTCCTGGCTGCTGCCGCGCACGTTGAGCAGCCCAAACTGCATCGCCACAAACACCGCCGTAAACACCAGCCCCACCAGCGCAAACCCGATCACCAGCGCCGTACCCAGCCAGCGCATCACCTGCCGGGCGCGCCGCCGCATACGCAGCATCACCACCACGTGCGACTCGGGTGCATACATAGGAACAGCCGCTCTAGTATCCAGGGAACTGGCTGGCATCTGTCCTGGCCAATATATAACACCCGCGCTTGATTCTTCCATATCTTTGTTTTGCCGCTCTTTTTAAAATTTTTGTTCGGGCTTCTGACAGCATTGTATGCTTGCCCGGCGCCCTGCGTCAACAAGTTATCCGCTTTTGCCGGCCACTTAGGATTTTTCAATCTCTACCGTGCAACCTGGCGCCGCACCACCAGCAGCAAGCCAGCCGCTACCAATAGCGCTAGTACGATAGCAACGGCGGTCGTATACAGCCCGTGGGCGGCGCCCGCCGACGTATCTGCAGGTGCCGCGGCGGTGGCCGGCTCAGCTACCCGGCTAAAGCGTAGGGCCGCCTGACCGTCTACAATGCTCTCCAGGGCTATCTTGAGTGCCGGGGTGCCGTCTATGCTTACTTGCTTACTATCGCCCGTCTGGAGGTGCACGTCGAACGGCGTAGAGGCAATCGTGAGCACCACATAGTCACCGCCAACCTCTTTGACGGTTACCGTGTGCTGCTCGGTGTGACCGTTCCGTGTTAGCGTAAAGTGCACGACTTGGCCAACCGATAGCTTTAGCAGCTCACCGTGTCCGTGTAGGTAGTCGGCCAGATCATCCAGATAGTAGGTCGTGTCACCGGTGTCGCCAGCGGCCAGATCATCGCTAACCAGTTTTTGAACGAACTTTTGGGTACCGGATTGGTCGCTGGCGGCGTTACCGCCGGAGGTTGTGTCGCCAGAGTCACCCGAATCGCCACCGTCGCCACCATCACCGGGATCGAGCGGCGAGACTACCGCGTCACGCAGGACGGGATAGTCATCGGTCTGAGTTTGCCACACCGTATCAAAATCCCACTGGTCAAACGGCGCGTTGATGTCGTTGCCCACGAAGTAGTACGGCGTTGCCCCGGTATCTACGCCGGTGCAGCCGCTTAAGCTGCCGTCGCTGCTGCAATCCAGGATGTCGTTGATCAGACCATCGAAGTAGACACCGTTCAGCACGGTGGTGTTGGCCTGCCCGATTACGGCGCCCAGACCGGGGCTGCCGCCGGCGCTTTGCATTTCGGTGGCCGCAAAGCTGTTGTCGATTTCGGCGCCGTAGGCTACGCCGACCAACCCACCGGCTATGCTACCGCCGGACGCAGCCACCAGACCGGCAGAGTAGACATTGTTGAGCACCAGCGGGGCGTCAGGAATCTCTAAATATGGCAGTATGGCTCCCGCCACGCCACCCATGGCTGCGAGACCTGAGCCCATCGAAAACACCTGGGCCGTGGAGTACGAGTCGGTTATGGTAGTGCCGTCCAGCATCAGGCCCACAATGCCGCCAACACTGGCAAACGCATCGCTGGCCGTCTCTCCAAATACTTCGCCGTCCACGGCGACATGGCTAATCGTCACCCCTATGCCGGTCAGCCCCACCAGGCCGCCCACGCCGCCCAGACCCATTACGGCGCCACTGGGGTCGAGCGACGCCACTCCTGCTTCAACCCATACGTCGTTTATGGTCACATTGTTGGCCGCCAGACCTGCCAGCGCACCTACGTCCACCCCGCCGGTGAACTCGCCGTCAATATATACATCGTGTACGTGCGCACCGTTGGCCAAAGACGCGAACAGGCCTACGTTGTCGCTGGAGGTATCGATGTGCAAACCTTCGATAGCGTAGCCGCGGCCGTCTAGTGAGCCGCTAAAGCCCACTTCGAAATCGGTAATGGCAATCGGTATAAAGCCCGCGCCGCCGTTCCAGCCGGCGGTAGCGCTGCAATCGATATCGTTGAGTAGCCGGTAGTCGCCTGTCAGGTCGTTGTTCATGGCCTGCAGCTGCTCGCACGTCGTGATGTCGTAGACCTGGAGTGTGAGCGTCACGCCGTCGATTTCCGCCGCTGCACTGTCGCCGTGGTCGTTGGTGGCTATCACCTTAAAGTCGTAGGTGTCGTCCTGGGTCAGACCATCGAAGGTGTAGTTGGTAGGTGTAGCACCTACGGCGACCGGCGCGCTCCAGCCACCGCCCGCTTCGGCGCGGCTGGACACGCAGTAGCC
>CAZRWV010000142.1:0-2942 GCA_964603965.1 uncultured Candidatus Saccharibacteria bacterium | reverse complement strand
CCGCCCCCGCCCCCCGCCACCCCGCTAGCGCTGTGCTACGTCTGCCCCGGCAGCTTGATATCGTAGCGCACACCGCTGGCGTCCATGTGAATGTTAGCGGCCCGCACCCGGCCCTTCTCGATGCCATATAACTGCGCATGCTTCGTCACGGCCGCAAACGCCACGCCTTGCGGATCGTCCGCGTTCGCGATGCCCACCTGCAGCCCGCGCTTGTTGCGCTGCACCAGCTCGAACAGCCGCCGCTTGGCTGCCACATAGCGTTCAAATGTCCGGTGGTAATCCAGATGCTCGTGCGTGATGTTCGTCATAACCGCCACGCTGTACGGCACGCCCCACGTCCGGTGCTGCGCCAGCGCGTGACTGGTCGTTTCCAGCACCAGCCACTCCACACCAGCATTCCGCATCGTGCGCAGGCGTTTCATCAGCTCCGGCACCGGCACATTCGTCATGTGATGCACTTGCGGTGTCACTTCGCCGCCAATGGCCCACGCCACGGTGGTCATCAGGCCCGTCTTGTAGCCTGCCTCTGTTAGCATCTTGTGAATCAAAAAACTGGTGGTCGTTTTGCCGTTGGTGCCCGTCACGCCAATCACCTTCATGCCCCGCGCCGGGAACCCATACAAACAGTTATAGATAATCGCCTCCGCCCAGTGGCCGTACGGCTCCAGGACGGCAAAGAAGCGCTTGGGAACGAGGGATTTGAGTAGATGACGGGAGTTCATGCCCTCCAGTATACAGCCGCAGATCGGCTAACGCCCAGCGGAGCGCCGTGGACGATACGTTGGGTCAATAGCCACTCGTCGCTGATCCGGCGTGGCGAATACGTACGGCCTGAGCTTTTGTCTTGCTGTCTCCATATGCCCAGAGGTAATCCTATGCGCCGTACGAACGCGCTGGCCCCGTCCGGCTCGACGGATCCGCCCCAATTCACCAAGACGGCGATCAACCCAGTAACCGGCACGCTCACTGCGGTCTTCAATGAAGTTCATCGCCCTGCCCACTGGATGGTGTGCGCGGTTCCTCGGGGGCACTTCAGTAAGCCATTGCGAATCGCGATAGCGGTCGATCAAACCACCCGCACGTTCGCTGGCTGCTTCAATAACGTTCATCACCCTACCGATGGGGTGCGCCGCACGTTGACTCCGGTCCGCCTGGCTCAGCTCCCGCCAAAGGTCACGGCCTTGGTCAACTCGAGCGGCGGCATCTTGACTGAAGGTCTCGATACGATCAACCAGGTCGCGCACAACAAACCCAAGCCGCCTGGCAACTGCATCTAGCCGGTCCTGCCGGTCAGTAATCTCGCCAGACTGCACGCGGTCCTGCCAACGATATTGCAGCTCTCTAGTCCTGGCGTGTAGTCTGCTGGCTATAGCGTCCACCACCGCCCCGGCCGCCGTTGTCCTGAGCCACTCCCAATCGTCGCGCAGCCGATCACGCGGGCTTGGTCCGCTAGTACGGTCAACCAGTTCGGGCTGCTCTGCAGTGACCGGGGCCGTGGGGTTGTGCGCTTGACCCAGGGCTGTAACGCTCACACCCGTGGCACGGGCGGCGGCACTGGCAGCTCGTAGTACACGGCCGCCTACGGCCTTCGCCTTGCTGACACGCGGTTCAGTTGCGAGCGTTTCCGGCGTTACATCGTCGTCATCATCAAAGAGCCCAGCCGCTTCTGCCTCATAGGCCGCCTTTTGTTTAGCAACCAACTCCGGATGTTTTGCTGCTATTTGGTCGCCCAGTCGTAGGAGGCGTCTGGCATCACGACGCATTTGTGCTTTCTCGCCCCTGTCGAATCTGCCCCATTCTTCCACTGTATATGTCCGTGAACCCTCGGAAGGACGTCGTCCGTTTGCAACCGCTTCGAGCGACAGCCGCAGTGGATTATCCCTAGGGACTAGCCAGTTTTGTAGCCCGTTTTTCAAAATATCATCCACTCTGCCCGCAATGTCCGGCGGAAGTGCATCATGTTCAGCAGCACAGTCCCGGTGTTCACTCAATGAACGGAGGTGCTCCTTTGCGACCGCAACATTCTCAGGAATAACCTCTTGCCACGCAGCCAGTTCAGTTTCCCAACTCTGCCGTACACCGGACAGATACGTATCTCGATCCGGATGGTCTCTGTAGTCGACTTCGTACAGATCGTCCGGGGCGCCCGGGTCTGTTATCCAATCTGGTACTTGTGAGTCTGTGTCGATCATAGTTAAGGACGATGCTTGAGTTTTTGTGTTGTAAAACAATATAAACTTTAGCAAAATGTGGTCGTTCTGTCAATCATATTCAACGCTTATGGCAAATACGTCAAATCGCGTTTGTGGTGTGATCTGATACACTGTAAACAATGATCGTTCTGGGCATAGAGAGCAGTTGCGACGAGACGGCCGCCGGCGTAGTGGTAGACGGATATCTGCTGCGTAGCAATGTGGTGCTGAGCAGCATGGATTTGCACGTGGCATATGGTGGCGTGGTGCCGGAGATCGCGGCGCGCAGCCACATCGAGGCTATCATGACGGTGGTCGAGCAGGCGCTGGTACAGGCCGGCTGCACCTGGGACGACATCGACGCTATCGCCGTTACGTATGGCGCCGGGCTGGGCGGTTCCCTGCTCATCGGCGTGCTGGCGGCGCGCACCCTGGCGATTGCCAAGCGTAAGCCACTGTACGGTGTTAACCACGTGGAGGGCCACGTGTATGCCAACTTTATTACCGAGACTACCCTGCCCGGCTACGTGTTGCCGGCCGCACCGCCGCAATTCCCACTGTTGACCCTGATCGTCAGCGGCAAGCACAGCGAGCTGGTGCTGTTCCGCGACCACTTCGACTACACCCTGCTGGGCGAGACGTATGACGACGCCATCGGCGCAGCGTTCCACAAGGTCGCCAAGCCGATCGGTCTGCCCTACCCCGGCGGCCCCAACACCAGCACAACGGCGCTCGCGGCCAATGCGCGCG
>CAZRWV010000141.1:0-2951 GCA_964603965.1 uncultured Candidatus Saccharibacteria bacterium | reverse complement strand
TGCGGGCGTTCCACAGCTGGCGGAAGGTGCGCTTGCGGTTGCGGCGGTCGCGGTAGGCGAACTGCAGGCTGCGGGTGACCGCTTGCTTGGCGCGTTTGATGCTCACCCGGTTGGGGTGGCTCATGCCCTTGGATGCTTGGCGGATCTTGACGTGTTTGGCGTGACCGGGGACGCCTCGTTTGACTCTCATCTAATTAGACTCCCAGTTTCTGCTTAATCTTTTTGCTGTTCATGGTGTTCATGGTCAGCAGACCGGACATTAGGCGCTTGCGGGCGCCGGTCTTTTTCTGCAAAAAGTGGCTGGCGTGGCTCTTGCGGGCGCGCACCTTACCGTTTTTGGTAACCCGTACGCGGTCTTTGGTGCCGCTGTGGGTTTTGAGCTTTGGCATACTAGTTTAGATTCCTTGTCCTGTACTTTCCTTTGATAGATTTCGTCCCTCTTAAGAGACTTGCGGTGGGGTGGTCTCCCCGCTGGCTGATTCTGCATCAGAGCCTAATGGCTCCGCTTCGCGGTCGGGGCGCTTGGCGACAGGTTTGCCGGTGCCCCGAATCACGAATGTGAGCTGTTTGCCTGCCAGCATGGGCTGCTGGTCGACGGCGATGGTGTCACCGAAATCACGGATAACGCGTTCAGCCAGTTTAAATCCTATGTCTTTGTGTGCCAGCTCTCGTCCGCGGAACACCAGGGTAATCTTGACCTTGTGGCCAGCTTCCAAAAACCCGGTAACCTTGCGCATCTTGACCTCTAGGTCGTGGTCGCCAATCTTGAGCCCGAAGCGCATTTGCTTCATGTCCAAGATCTTGTTGCCACGCTTGTTGGCTTGCTGCTGCTTGGTCTTCTGGTAGTTGTACTTGCCCCAGTCAACGATTTTGACGACCGGCGGGTTGGCGTTGGGTGAGATCTCGACCAGGTCGAGCTCTTGCTCCTGCGCCAGCCGCAACGCTTCGTTTCGGTCCATAATACCGAGCTGATTGCCGTCGCTGTCGACTACCCTAAGTTGCGGTGCCCGAATGTTGCCGTTCAGGCGAGTGCTGTTGACGATAGGATCTCCTTTTGAAATGTTAGTTTACAGCGATAGATTGTATCAGATTAGGGGACAGGGGTCAAACCGGTTCTGGGGCTGACGGTTGCCGAGCGAGTCTGCCGCGTCGCTTGACCGGTGCGGGCCCCTCAATCCGGTATACGTCCCTCTGTTTACCCGACCCCCGGATCCCTGCTTGCTTAAAAGGAGGTTTGAGAGCGGCGCCAAGCTCAACCGTCTCACAAAATTGGCTATCAAAATTACCTCTGTTGATCTCTTTACTATGGACCAGATTGAAGATTTCGTTCAGCTCAGGTAGCGTTACGTGCTCTGGGTCCAAAACTAGCCTGGCTAA
This sequence comes from uncultured Candidatus Saccharibacteria bacterium, assembly GCA_964603965.1. Taxonomy (GTDB): domain Bacteria; phylum Patescibacteriota; class Saccharimonadia; order Saccharimonadales; family UBA4665; genus JAJZCD01. The sequence goes on along the minus strand of CAZRWV010000141.1, from coordinate 1,574 downwards.
GATTTCGGCGCTTTCTTGCCGGCGTTCCTCGCTGTCCAGATGGCTCGGTCTGTAGTCAAACTTAGCTCGAAGTGCCTGGAGCGCTCTGGTCAGAATCGCTTCCCGGCCGGGGATTTGCAGAGGGTCGCTACCGGACACTTCGCTGACGTCAACCAGCCGCATGTTTCGTGGCAGTTCTGCCACGCACTGTGGAGGTACGATTGCCACAGCAGCCTGGGCCAGCCGGCCTCCCGCGAATATATTGGGGGCGAAGAGCCTGACCAGAGGACGGCGCGGCGATTGCTGGCCTCTGGGGGATAGCATGTTTCGCAGGCCCTCTATGGTTATCCGCTCAGGCGATGCCTGGCCAAGCGCTTGCTGCCTGGTGACCTCTATTCTGGGGATCCTTACTTGATCACCCTGTGCTTCCATCGCCAGGGCTAGGTGGCTGGGAGTACCGTCATGGACCGGGTCGTACACCACCGTAAAGGGGGCAACGAAGATTGTCCCGGCCGATTCAAGGTTAGGCGATGCGCCCATAGTGTCTATAATACACTATCTAAGCATCTGATGCCAGTCCTTTTTGATAGTCAACCGGTCTGCATCATCTGTTCTTTAGGTGCTGTGATAGGTGTGTGGCCGGTATTGCAGGGCCTCGGCAATGTGCGCGGTGGTGATGGCCTCTGATCCGTCAAGATCGGCGATGGTCCGGGCGACTTTGACGGTGCGCATGTAGGCGCGGGGGCTTAGGCCAAAGGAGTTAGCGGCTTGGTCCAGGACGGTCTTGGCTGCGGGTTGCAGGTGGGCGTGGGCGGCAACGTCGCGGTTGGACATATCGGCATTGAGTTTGGCTTTGGCCGTGCCCGCTGCGGAGCCGTTACCGAATCGCTCGGCTTGTCTTTGGCGAGCGGCGGACACGCGTTGCTTAACGTCATGTGTGACGTCTCTGGACGGTCTTTGGTCCAGTAACTGGCTATTATCTATTTCGTGTACGTCAACGTAGATATCGATACGATCCAGAATCGGGCCGCTGAGTTTGCGGCGGTACTGCACAATTTGGCTCGCTGTGCAGCGGCACGGCTTGACGGTGCCGTAGTGGCCGCAGGGGCAGGGGTTGGCCGTGGCCACAAAGATGAAGTTGGCGGGGTATTCGGCGGTGTCGCTGGCGCGAGCGATGGTGATGGTGCGCGCTTCCAACGGCTGACGGAGCGCCTCGATGGTGGGGCGAGCAAATTCGGGCAGCTCATCAAAGAGCAGGACGCCGCGGTGGGCCAGGCTCATCTCACCGGGCCGTACCCCAGTGCCACCCCCTATGATGGCGGTGTGGCTGGCGCTGTGGTGCGGTGCGCGGAAGGGCCGCTTGCGTACAATACGGTTAAAATCGCTGCCAGCCAGGGAGTGCAGATGCGTGACTTCCAGCATCTCGGCGCGGTCCAGAGCGGGCAATAGGTCCGGCAGAGCCCTGGCCAGCATGCTTTTGCCGGTGCCGGGAGGTCCGCCCAGCAGCAGATTGTGGCCGCCGGCGGCGCTGATCTCGACGGCCCGCTTGCCGAGTTCTTGGCCGATGATGTCGTCTAGGCTGGTTTCGGCTGCTG
>CAZRWV010000140.1:0-3027 GCA_964603965.1 uncultured Candidatus Saccharibacteria bacterium | reverse complement strand
GTATGGCAGCTTCTTCATGCGATCCACCAAGCGTATCATCGTTTCCTTTTGGGTGTTATCGAGCCCCAGATAGCTACCGAAAAGCTCATCCACCAGCTTACGGCTGTTGAGCTGTATGGTGTACATATCGCGCCTTGCACCATAGCTCTGCATAATCTGGTCAGCCAACAGTACGATCTCGTGGTCGCCTTCTACGCCCGCCACACCGAACAGGTCAAAGTTGGGTTGCCAAAATTCACGCAGGCGTCCGCGCTGCGGCCGCTCGTAGCGCCACAGGTTCGGGATGCTGTACCAGCGCACCGGGTAGGCCAGCTCCTGGCGTTTGCCGGCCACCATGCGGCTGACGGTAGGCGTCATCTCGGTGCGGATAGTCACACTGCGGCCACCGCGGTCGGTGAAGGTGTAGGTCTGTTCGTCGATGATTTCTTGGTTGCCTTTGCTCAGGTACAGCTCGGTGGGCTCCAGGATAGGCGCGTCGTATTCTTCGTAGCCAAAACGCTCACTGACTTCGCGCATACGCGCGAACATATATTTCTGCAGACGCTTATCCTCGGGGTAAAAATCCCGCGCGCCTTTGTAGGGTTGTGTAGTTAATGCCATGTTACGTCTCATTATAGGTTAGGTTTGTTACAAAACGAAAACGCCGGTGCATGCCCGGCGTTTCTAACGTTCGTATACGCAAAAACTAACGGGCAAGCGCCGGCAACAGATGCAGATGGTGCTGATTAGTTTTCACAATCATAAATATATTATAGCATCGTCGTCAAAATGCGGTCTTTAGTTGCCCTATGGCTCAAATTACCTCTGTTGTCTCAGCTTGCGCAGCTTTACTACCGTCAAGCCGAACCAGGCGAGCAAGGTTATGATCCAGAGCGGCCAGATGAGCAGTAGTACCAGGAACGGGACGAGCTGTAGCCAGCCAAGCGCGAAGGCGATCAAGATGCTCACAATTACCCGTACGGCCCAGCCCTGTACACGTCCATTTTTCGTCAGTGCCAGGAACGCGCCCCAGGCCTCAAGCGCACAAAAGGCCACGTAGAGCACGGCCGTGGCCGTCAGCCACGCCGGGCTTAGCTTTACATCAGGAAACCCCGGTCCGCCGAACACAAAGACCAGCGTCAACGCGATTCCGAGCGCCGCCAGGCCCGCCTGCAGCTGCAGCCCCTGTTTGGCGAAATCAGGCTGGGGTGTTGGTTGGGACTTCATCTTCTTAGCTTACCAGGCAGCCCCACAGGTAACTAGCCAAGAAATTCCTTTTGGACATGCAAATCACGAACCACTTCTTCGTTCGTGTCACCTAGTACGATCTGGCGCCAGGTATCGTAGTACGGATTACCGGTGGGCGTATGCAGGGTGCTCTCGATATGAGGAACGCTCCTCGCAACTACCGTCGAATAATCCCTGGCGATTACCCGTTCGAACAGAGGGTGTGCGTCCGCCAGCATAGGCGTCATGCCCGGAAACTTTTCGGGAAACTTAGCAAAATAGTCTGCGTAGTACTCGGGCGGCGTCGGGATACGGCCGTATTCGTTCACGACGTTGGTCGTAAAGTGGTGATTGCCCGCATGAACCTCGTGCAAGGCTTCGCCGAGGGCATCGTATTTATCTGCGTAACACACCACCTGGGCTTCGAGCGAAGAGTAGTCGGCGGCTTCGCGCAGCAGGTCTTTGTACGCGTAGCCCGCTACCTCTGCCGGAAACCGCGCCGCAATCTCATCAATCGCGCGTTCCTCGGCTTCGCGCACTCTCGCTAATTGCTCGGCGGTCATCTTGCTTTTGTTGCCTGCCTGAATATCACCGAACACCAGCTCCGCATCATCATGTGCAAGCGCGATGATTTCTGCTTTACGCGGGTCGTAGCTAGCGCCAAATACAGAGCTTGCGACCGGGTTGATAGCACGGACCAATGCCGCGGTCCGGTGTGAATGGGTGTACAGATTAGTCCGATACAGCATCACCGGGTAGAGGCTATAGCGAGTGAGCGCCCGCAGGTCTTGATTCCGGCCCACAAAATCCAGGAAAGGGTCAGACTTGTCCCGCAGCTTCTCCATACGCCCAGCATACCACTTTAGGATGGGAAGCGGGGCCCAGCGCCAAGCAAACAAAGCCCCAGCACCAAAGTAAAACCCCCGGCAAGCGGGGGCATCACTTTGGCGCCGCGGAAAGGATTTGAACCTTCACACCTTACGGTACTAGCTCCTAAAACTAGCGTGTCTACCAATTCCACCACCGCGGCACGCATTGGTTGGTAACGGTGGTATTTTACGGTATTTGAGGGGAAAACGCTACAGGGGAACAGTGCTGTAGGCCACAGCCTTCTGGTAGAGCTTGTAGCCCCATTTCAAACGGCCGAAGTGTTCCATGCGGTGGGTGTTCAAGAGGTGCTTGACCTGGCGGCGGGTCAACACGCGTATTGCGGCGACTTCTTCGGGCTGTGGGCGCAAATGCTCGCTATGTAGCGGGACTTGCACGGTATAGACGTAGATGTGCGCTTTGGTCTGCTTGTGATAATGCGGATGGTAGCCCACTTGCTTCCACATGAACAGGGGCCGGAAGTGCTTTTCGGGCAGATGCACACCAAGTTCTTCGTGGGTTTCGCGCTGGGCGGCCTGCAGCGGCGTTTCGCCACTGTCTATGCCGCCACCGAGGGAGATTTCGAGCATGCCCGGCGCAAACACGATGCCATTCGCCCGTTTGCCCACCACGAATTTACCGTCGCTGGTCTGCACCACCACATGTATGCCACGGTGCCACAAGCCGCGGTCAGTCGCCCAGCCCATGGGCAGGCGCAGACCGGTGGGCCGGTTGTGCGCATCCATCACATCGACCCAGGCGGTGTGGGTCAGATATTTGGTAAGTTCATCGCAATTTTTACGGATTTTGGCAAAAATATCATCTTCGAGTCCAGGCACCACATCCCAGTTGTCCTTGGTCGTACCGATACGGGTCACCCGCTTGTCAATATCTTCGACAGGCAATTATCCCTTGACTGTAGGTAAACAGAGGTGTATTATATAAGTAGCTTAT
>CAZRWV010000139.1:0-3041 GCA_964603965.1 uncultured Candidatus Saccharibacteria bacterium | reverse complement strand
GCAGTCGTTTGGCGCTCAAACCAAGCTCCTTGGCCGCCCCCTTGACAATGGTGGTAATAGCGCTTATGTCAAGGGGTTCCAAAACCAGCACCCGCGAACGGCTCAGCAGGGGGTTGATAACCTCGAACGACGGGTTCTCGGTGGTGGCGCCAATCAGCACAATCGTGCCGTCTTCCACGTGGGGCAAAAACGCGTCCTGCTGCGCCTTATTGAAGCGGTGAATCTCGTCCACAAACAAGATGGTGCGCATACCCAGCCGCTGGTTGGCCTCGGCGGTGCTGACCACGCTGCGTACGTCGTCTTTTTTGGCGGTGACGGCACTCAGCTCGATGAACTCAGCGCCCGTGTCGCGCGCTATGATGCGTGCCAGCGTCGTCTTGCCGCTGCCCGGCGGCCCCCACAAAATCAGCGAGGTTGGCTGCTTACGCTCAATAATCTGGCGGATAATCTGCCCGGCGCCGGTTAATTGTTCCTGCCCGACGACTTGCTCCAGATTCAGGGGCCGCATGCGTTCGGCCAATGGTCTCACATCCATGGCCTTATTGTACCCTGTTTCCAGGCCGCGCGGGAGCGGCGCGGAGGCTACTTCGAGATCTTGCTATCCAGGTCTGACAGGGCTGACTTCAGGGCGTTGAAGGGGTCGACCGGGCTTAGATCGCTAAACTTCTTGTCCGCTTTGTTTTGTATGTCCGACAGTTTGGAATCGAAGGTGCTCTGCGAGTTCTCGATAGCGGTTAGATCACTCTCGAGTTTGGTGATGTTCTTGGCGGCCAGGTCACTCTGGGCAGAGGCAATGGAGGTTGAGGTGGCAGTCAGGAAGTCTTTGAACACCGCCATCACCTGCTTGTTATCGTCAACGGTCAGTTGCAGCTTTCCGGCCTGTGTTGAGGCGTTATCAACGATGCTCTTGTACTGGGTGAGGTAGGCACCTACGCCATCGATGGTGGACGGCGCATTCTTGGTGAGTTCGTTCATGTCGTCCGTAAGAGCGATCATCTGCGGCACCATAGCCTTCAGGTCTTTGATGCTGTTCCGCGAGTAGGTGTTGTATGGCCCCCACTTGGCTTCAAAAGCTATGAATTTTTGGTGCACGGTGGCGTCACGCTGGACATGCGAAGCCTTTAGGATCAGGTATTGCTTCTGGACTTCGGCGAGGGCTTTGGAGGCGCGGTCGGTATCTTGGGTAAGCTCGGCGGTAGTGCTGACAGAGTCAACGTCGCTGACAGCGAATGATACGGTGGTGAGATTGCTCGCAATGCTGTTGGAGGCCGTGCGGGCCGCGTCCATATCCGCCGTGGTGATACCACCGAACAACACGCGCACGGCAAAGAACCCACCAACCGCGAGCACCAGTGCGCCGCCTATGCCTAGCGCCAGGAAGAGGGGTAGTTTAGTCTTTTTGACCGGGGCTGTAGTGACCATGTCTGGGGCAAACATCTGGGACGTATCAACGGCCGGTGTGCCGGGTATGGCGGAGGCGAATGGCTGGGCCGGCATGGCCGTTGGCGCTGCTGCCGGCGTTGGGTTAATGACCGTCTGCGGCATCATGGCCGGCTGCTGCGGCGGGGTCACGTCCGGCTGGGGCGTTGGCGCGCCCGGTTGCAACGGTGTGTTTTGGTTGTCGTTTTGCATAAATATATCCGTCCTCTTGTTTCTTAAGTCTTAGCTCAAGCGTAATCGATAAACAAGCGGAACGCAAGCGATACGGTACGCGCGGCCGAGCGCACCGATTGTACAAATAAAAAACGCCCGGACCATTTGATTGGTCCGGGCGTATCAAGTTCGGTCGTTAAAAGATTATCGGGTAGATGGGCTTACCACCAGTGGTTGTTTTCCCAGAAGGCGAGGGCGTTCTGCCAGCTACCGTAACGTTGGTGGGCGTAGGTCGAGAAGTATTGGTCCTGACATGCCCAGTCCGCACCACAAGTGTTGCGAACTACATTGTTACAGTCCTGACCCAATCCGTAACAGTCAAGGTAGTTGGTGGCATCTGGGTTGAAGCTACTTTCGTGGAAGTAGATGTAAGACTTTGCAGTCTGGTCAGATGCACTGTACGGGGCGGGGTCGCCATTTGGGACCTGTAGGTCACTAGGCTGAGCCACGGGAGCGTTCAGCTCGGCCGGGTCAAAGCCTGCGGTTACGTCCGTGTTTGTTGCCGGCGCAGCGTATGCAGTGTTGTCGACTGCCGCTACGGGAGCGGGGTCGGCTGCAGCTGGTGCGGCTTGTTCGGTCTGCGCGGGCACATCGCGGGAAGCGATTTGCTCGTCAGCGCCGGGGATGGTAACTTGGTCGCCGGGGTAAATCAGGTCGGGATTGGCAATGAAACTGTTAGCATCATATAACCGCGGGTAGGTGGTGTTGTAAGCCTCTGCAATTCCGCTCAGCGTATCCCCAGATACAACGGCGTAAACCGTGTTGGTGTCAGCAGCCTGAGTTGCCTCGGGCTCTGCCTGGGTGCTTACGGTAGTAGTTGCCTGATCTGCGGACTGTACTGCATCAGCACTGACCACAGCGGTTCCTGCCACTGAGCCAACAATGCTCATAGCAAAAGCAACTACTGAAAGAGCGATCTTACGCATGGTTCTCCTTCTTTGGAGTCGTTTGCACTCTATATGGGTGTGTACGACAATCTAGTGCCACGTTGGCCTACATGTACTTAGCAGGTAGCGCACTTGGCCGACAACGAAAGATGACTGCGGTAAGAGCGAAAGACTCGCATTTAGTAATGTGCGCATGCCTGTGGTTCTTCCCCCAGACATGCAGGCTCTAGATTATCAACCACCACATGTGGTGTCAACACTAGTAGTTGTAACACTACATACATAACTTCGGTGAAATGGATGACAGTAAAATTTACAACGCCCACCCCTGTTATTCTGGGCTTCGCTGGCAATTGGGGGCAGATTGGGGTTATTTGGCTGCGCGTATGCGTCGAGCGGTGCTGCGGTCCATCTCATCCTCGATTTCGTGGCCGACGATTTCCTCGATCAAGTCCTCGATTGTTACGATGCCGATGATCTTATCGTCCTTCTCGACTGGCA
>CAZRWV010000138.1:0-3051 GCA_964603965.1 uncultured Candidatus Saccharibacteria bacterium | reverse complement strand
CGCTGCGCTCGTTGTCTTTTTGGCACTGTACTTGCACAGCATAGATTTTAGTAAACTCGCCCGCCTGGATCTGCATTGGTGGTACCTACTGCTGGCCAGTGTACTAGCGCTGAGCGCCCGCTATCTGAATACCTTCACCTGGTTTGTCATCCTCAAAACCCTGGGTGCACGTGACCTGCACCTGCAACGGCAACTTATCTACGTCTATGCCAAGGCTTTTATGGGCCGCTACATTCCAGGTACCGCACCATGGATTCTGGGCAAGATCTACTTTGCCTCGCAGCACGGCATCCCGCGCCAAAAGCTGGCGGTCAGCTCGCTGGTGGAAGGCGGCCTACAAATCGTAACCCTGCTAGTATTTTCTCTGGCACTGCTACTATTCGACAAAAGGCTTGACGTGCTGGGTTCCGATTTTAAAGCACTGATGGTTGTGGCGGCCGTGGGCGGCATTGTTGTCTTGATACCGCCCGTCTTTAATCGCCTGTTCGGCCTGGCGTACAAACTGATGCGGCGCAAATCGTTCGATGCCGAGCACGCCTCCACACCGCGCACACTGCTGCTCGGCACTGGGCTGTACCTAATTGACGCCGTTATCGGCGGCCTGTCATTGTTCTTTATCGCCAAGGGCGTTGACCCCACGCTCAGCTACAGCAACATCCTGTTCGCCACCGGTACTGCCAGCCTGGCCTCTGCCGCCGGCATGCTGGCCGTGTTCGCCCCAAGCGGCATTGGGGTACGCGAAGGCATCCAGCTGGTGCTGTTTAGCCTGATCATGCCCAAAGAGCTCGCGCTGGCCGTTACCGTTGCCATGCGCCTGTGGAGCGTAGCTATGGACCTGGTATTCTGGGGTGTTAGCCGGCTGCTGGCTGGCAAATCGGTGCGGGCTGCCGCAGCCATACCGCACACGCCGTCGGTCGCTAAAGAGATCTAGAGCTGCTCCACGAATGGTCCCGTTAATTAGAGTACGCATGGTTAGGCGGGACTGGACGTCACGGGTGTAGGATACGGATTTGGTGCCTTCTGTGATTGCTACGTTTCGGTCGGAGGAGTCGTAGGTGAAAAGCAACCAAGCTGGCCAGTCTCCGTCAAGCCTATAGGAGCAGGCTATTAGCTAGAACTCACCCACCTATCCTTTCCAATAGTTTGGATTCAAGTAAATAAGAGTGATTATTGCGAACGCGATCGCCAAGACAGCTATGAGCCACCAGTTCCGTTTGTCCGGCACATACTCGCCCTTGGTCTGTTCCATGTAGTAATTAAGCATCTTTACCATAGGTAGCAGTACCACTCCCTCAAGAATCAATCCCACACAGAAGACTGTGAACGAGAAACGTGCATCTAGCGAACGTACCAGTAAATAAAGCGCCGCGACCGACGTTGCATCCATCCTTGATTTGTAGCCTTTGGCTTCCGCAAGTTCTTTGAGTTGTGGAAATAAGCTGAAGTTACTAATGATATTGAAGTACCCACGTACCGATGACTTAAAACGGTAACTTTGCTTTTTGGAACGCCGTACAGTTTCCCATGCCCGCCAAGCCCAGTATGCAGGATACGTGCCAAGTGTCAGGACTGAAAATATGACAAACCTTAGTGGAGTTATAGTAATTTTACGGTCAGATTTTGTCATAGGGTACTGATTATTTCCTCGTTAGATGGATTGTTTTGATTATTCTGTATTACCAACTACTTTCTGATCAGACGAGTTGCAGGTAAAGGCAATGACGGGGAATGCTACTTGGTGTTAAGACGCTCGTCTATATAACTCCTAAGCTCCTCAAGCTTAGGATGAACCCAGAGATTATCCTGCATTTGCCCTCCACCCATGCCACCAACAAGTTTTTTGCCGGAAAAACCTTTTTCGTAGTATAGGAGCCTTGTCCGAGGGTCATTCCAGGCATGGGAATCAATTTCTGCTAAGAGTTTCTCTAGATTTTTCTCGGACGCACGAACGTTTGCCAGCGGAACGGTTAAGTAGACCTGCCCTCCGTCGTCTCCATGCATTACTACGTATGCACCCTCGACCTTTTTTGCACTAAGATACGACTCTATCGGCTCAAAACCATTGTCTGTCAAGCTACGTACGTTCTGAATTGGTGGTAAGTTTTTCTTTTTTCTGAAAAGATTTGCAAACATCAAATTACCTCATCCATCTATTAATACTTTTTGCCTTAAGGAAGCTTGATATCCTTCGCTGATACGTCAACGTTACGCGTTTGTTTGCTGTGTTGACGTAGGCTCGACTACCACTCTGAACTAGACGCGTCACACTTGCCTTCAGTGCATTGGCTATAGCCCCTACCGTATAACACGCAGGTGTCTTGTACCCCATACTTGCCCCGTGTTTTTCAAAGTGGGCCATCATATTACCAACCCTGCTTCCCGTTTTGCCTTCTGTCCAGGCAAGCGAAGCAAGCTTGGTCGCACCACCTCTCTCCGCTCCCAGAGGCGTAAACATCGAGACTACCATTATTCTATCAAAGGTACGCTTTGCGCAACCGCTAACGCCCAGCTTGAGGCACGACAGAGAGTCTTCCACACTGGCTGCTGACATGTACATCGTCATATTCCCATCCAGGTCAAAGTCATTCACCGGATCCGTAGGGTAGGCGTAACTATTCGGTGTTCCACCTTGGACTGGGTCAACTTGTAGGAACCTCCCTAGGCTCGCAAGGTACACTCTTGCCCCCATCTGCGTTGGGGCTAGGGTGAAGATTGTTTCTGTGTCTTTTTCGTTTTGTCCAACATAGCCGAAGGCACTGCCAGTGGCGGTGTTGTTGGGGGTTGTTTGTCCAGCCAGTTGTTCGCCGAATGGTCCCGTTTGGTAGGTGCTTGTTTGGGTGCCAGTGGCGTCTGTGGTGGCGAAGATGTCGCCGTGGATGTTGGGGAGACTGTAGACCTTACTTGAACTGCGAATGGTAAGTACAACATTCCCCGGCAACTGCAGGTATTTCTCAACCACATTGTTGCTGCCATCCAGCAGTAAATCGGGTGAGTCAGCACTGCTAGTGTAGACGTATTTGTTAACGGTGGTGGTGTCGTTCACTAGGGTGC
>CAZRWV010000137.1:0-3054 GCA_964603965.1 uncultured Candidatus Saccharibacteria bacterium | reverse complement strand
GCATGTGCTTGCCGTTTTCGCTTAGGATAACGTAGATTTTGTCGCGGATGTTCTTGGGGTTGACCGTAGGCCACTTAACGAGGCCCCAGCGGCCATTCAGCGTGGCAAGCAGCTTGCTGGTGGAGGCCAGTGCGGTGGTGTAGGTGTCGTTGGGCGTGGCGGCCTGCTTGGTGAGGTCGGCGGTGTCGAGGGGCTTGCCAGCCTTGGCAACGGTATCGACCAGCTTGGCAACTTCCTTTTTGATGGCGGCTTCGTCGTGCGTTTTGGCGTTGCCGGCGCTCTGGTAGAAGTTGTCGTCTTCGCTAATAACGCTGATGCCGGGTGTCAACTCGGTCAGGAATGCCAGGCGGGACTGGTCGGTGCGGGTGTTCTCGGCGGTTAGCTGGGCGCCCAGGGCGGCAATGCGGGCGGTTTGTCCTGCCGTTTCGATGGCGGCTAGTAGTGCGGCCTCGACGTCGGCAATGTGTGGTAGTTCGACAGCGCCGGTGCGCAGGCGGGTCATAACGGCCTTTTCGAGCTGGCGGACACGCTCGCGGGTGATGCCAAGCAGTTCGCCGATCTGTTCCAAGGTTTCTTTGCGGTCGAACAATCCAAAACGGCGGGCAATGATTTCGCGCTCGCGCTCTCGCTCAATGCTGGCCAGGATGTCCTGTACCATTGCTTCGGTGTTGATGGTTAGCGTTTCTGAACTCATATTGTCCCTTACTATAAAACTATTGATGTTAAAAGTCAACAATTTTCTTGTGGGATGCCGCCCCCGCTTCCCCAAGTACTGGTACTAATAGTAGCATAAACTAAGCGCTTATGTATAGTTTATGTTGTGAAAACTAACTAAAACACGGGCTTGCTCAGGGGCAAAATGGTGGATAAGTCGCCTATTTTTGGATGACACGGCGGCGGAAGCGGCCCTTTTTGGCGGCTGGCGCTTCGGCCAGGAGTTTCTTGGCCTGCTCGTGGGTGATCTTCTTGGGGTCTTCGCCTTTGGGGATCTTGGCGTTCTTGGTGTCGTCGGTGACGTAGGGGCCAAAGCGGCCGTTCAGGACTTTGACGCCATCACCGAAGTCGGCGATGTTCTTTTCGGCCTCGGCCTTCAGCTTGGCGGCGTAGAATTCCCTGGCCTGCTCCAGCGTGATGTCGTGCGGATCGAGCGGCTTAATGCTCACAAACAGTTTCTTGCCGCTGGCAACGGTCGGGTCGACCTCGATGTAGGGGCCAAAGCGACCAATATTCGCCTTGATGTTCTTGCCGTCCTCGGTCTGGCCGACCAGGCGCGGCAGCTGGAACATCTCGAGCGCCTGTTCCAGGGTAACGGTCTCGATCTTCTGCCCTGTTGGCATGGGGGCAAAGTCGGGCTTGGGGTCGTCGGATTGCTCGCCGCGCTGCAGCATGGGTCCAAAGCGGCCAAAACGGGCATAGATGGGCTTGCCGCTCTTGGGGTCATCGCCCAAGTGGCGGGCCTGGGTGGCCTCGGCGCGGGAAATGTCGGCGCTGGCTTCTACCAGCTTGTGGAACGGGTTATAAAACTCCTTCAGTACTTCCACGCGGTTTTTGTGCGCCCGGGCGATCTCGTCCAGCTCTTCCTCGATGTCTTTGGTAAAGTCGTAATCCATCACCTCGGCGAAGTATTTGACCAAAAAGTCAGTCACCACCTTGCCGGTATCTGTTGGGAAGAGCTTGTTGCTGTCTTTGCCGTACATCAGGGGTTCGGTGGCAGTGGTGACAGTACCCTGCTCTAGCACGAGCTTTTGGATGGACTTTTCGACACCCTCCAGGTCGCCGCGCTCCACGTAGCCACGGCTCTGGATAGTATTAATAGTACTGGCGTAGGTGCTGGGGCGGCCGATGCCCATCTCTTCGAGCTTTTTCACCAGCGTGGCTTCGGTGTAACGAGCGGGGCCGCGGCTCAGGTTCTCGAGCGCTTCGGCGCGCTGCAGTTTGAGCGGATCACCGGCTTTGAGCGGCGGCAGCAGCGTGTCGTCGCCGGAGCGGCCATAGACCTTCAGGAAGCCGTCGAACAGCACAATCTGGCCCTTGGCCTCCAGCGTTTCCTTGGACCCGCTAGCGGCGATGGTAACGGTGGTGTTCTCCATCTGGGCGGGCGCCATCTGGCTGGCAAGCGTGCGGCGCCAGATCAGGTTATAGAGCTTCTTTTGCTGCTCATCAGCGCCGGCAGACTCGCGGCGAACATCGGTGGGACGGATGGCCTCGTGGGCTTCCTGGGCGCTGGCGCTTTTGGTCGCGAACGTGCGGTATTGGTGATACTTGTCGCCGTACTTTTCTTTGATAAACCCGGTCATCGCCCCCAGGGCCTGGGCCGAGAGGTTGACGGAGTCGGTACGCATATAGGTAATATGGCCGGCTTCGTACAGGCGCTGGGCCAGCTGCATGGTGTTACGCGGGCTGTAGCCGAGCTTGGATGACGCCTCTTGCTGCAGGGTGCTGGTGGTGAACGGCGCACCGGGGTTGCGGCTGCCGGGCTTTTTGGCTACGTCGGCCACGCTAAAGGTGCTGCCAGCAAAGGCCTCGAGTACCTTGCGGACGTCGTCGGCGCTGGCGAACTTGGTGCCAGATGCGGCGGGCAGCACCGTGCCGTCGTTCAGGATAAACTCCGCGGTTAGCTTGAAGGTGCTTTCGGGTGTGTGCGCGTCAATCTCGGCCTCACGTTCCACCACCAGGCGCACGGCTACGCTCTGCACGCGGCCGGCAGACAGGCCGGCGCGGACTTTGCGCCACAGCACCGGGCTGAGCTCAAACCCCACCAGATAGTCGAGCGCTTGGCGGGCCTGCTGGGCCTCCACCAAGTTCATATCGATTACGCGGGGGTTTTGCACCGCCTCGTCGAGCGCGCCCTTGGTAATCTCGTGGAATACGATGCGCTTGGTGGTCTTGGGGTCTAGTTTGAGTACTTCGGCTACGTGCCAGGCGATCGCCTCCCCTTCGCGGTCTTCATCGCTCGCCAGCCAGACGGTTTTGGCGGCCTTGGCGGCGGCCTTTAGCTCGGCGATCACCTTCTTTTTGTCGGGGTCAACCTCGAACTTGGGCGCAAAATTATGG
>CAZRWV010000136.1:0-3107 GCA_964603965.1 uncultured Candidatus Saccharibacteria bacterium | reverse complement strand
AGACGGCGAGCCTGACGATGTGGTACAAACGCAGTATGGCGACAACGGCATCATTGATATTGCCAAAATTGCCAGCATCGAAGAGCTGCCCGAGCACTATCAGCGCGCCAACCTGGTGGCAGCTAAGCAGAAAATTGACTTCTTCAATGATCCCGACACAGAGTATTTCCTGACAGTTCCGTTGGACTGGCTGGACATGGACAATGACGCTTCTGAATTTCGCCTCTACATAGGGCGCAGAGAGCATACTCTATGGCTGCGTGAGAACCCATGGCATTTGCCCAGCCAACAGAACAAAGATTTCATGGCACTCTACAACGAGGATCCCTTTACTGCGTTTGCCAAGTGGAAAGAACTGCACCCGCAATCTGCAGAATTTGATGAATTGCCGCGCGTAGAGCAGGACAAAGACATCAAGCTATTCCTGGCCTCGCGTAACTTTGTGCGCGTACGGCGCGGCATGTCCCCGGATCGGCCTGCCGTTTCCGGGCAAGTTGCCGCTAACGGGCTACGCGCCCGCTTTGCTGGCTTGCTCCGGAAGTCCAAAGCGCAATCGAGGTAGTCCAACTCGTGGCGGTCACGGAATCGCGACGATTTCCCTTGCTTCCCCTATATAAACACCCGGCGGCTTGCCGGGTGTTTATACGTGTCTGCCCTACATTCCATAGCGTTGCGCCCAGGTCAAATATAATAAGTGTTGACCGTACACTAACGAAAGAGTATCATCACTGTATTGCCTAGTTTGCGAGGTGCATGTGCAGCCAAAGGGCACCAGACACAACTTGCGTTTAGGAGTAATCACACTATGGACCACGAGCGAGAACCAAGACCAATCACGTTACAGACACCTGGCATGAAGGACGTTTTCCTGTCCGTGATGCAAAGGAACGCGGCGCACGAGGCCGAGGTTGCCGACTACTCAACACACCGTTTAGTCGTTGCCGATCCGGACAGCCTTGTTGTGACTTTGGCCGATGGGAGTCGGCGCGTGCAGCTGCCCGAATTCGATCCGGATGCTGGCAAATCCTACTACGCCAAGCCGGAACAGCAGCAGGAAGAGACGACGCCCGAGCAGCAAGCGGCGTGGCTGGCACAGGGGCTGGAGCTGGACACGCGCGGTCGGCCATTGCACCCGCTCTGGCGAGAGATGCTTCAGGCGGGGGCGTTGCTGGGCAGAGGCAGCCATTACTATTACGGCCCCAACCACACCGCTGATCTGCGGATCTCCCGAAGTGGACGGTTTGGCCGTGCGGAAAAGGTCGCGTACGGTGTGCGCCGTACGTCACACCAAACGTGCGAGCCGGGCGGCTATGTGGAGGGTGAAGACGCTTGGGCTACGGCCATGCGCGAAACGCGCGAAGAGCTGGGCCTGCGTGTGCTCGCCCGCCTGCGGAAGCTGCTCTATTACCAGGACGTTGTTGCTGATCCCCGCGCGACGATTCATAGCTGGAATTGGACGACCGCGTACGCTATCCGCTGGCCTTGGTGGCTGCCGTTCCGCCTAAAAAAGCTGACGCGCGACGACGAAATGGAACAGGCTGGCTGCACAACGCAGGATGGCCTGAAGGATCTACCGCCGCCCTTCGCAATGCACGACTTTCTGATGTTCCCCGCTGAGCACATCGAGATTCCGGATGAACTGGCGCAGCGTGCTAGCAAGCTATCGATACAAGGCCTGAAGCGAGTGGTCCGTCGCCAGCCTAGCGGAACAGTGCGCTAAAGGCGTGATTTGGGCAGCAGTTTTTGCTGGACGCAGTCGCGGAAGCTCCACTCTATCCTGTTTTCGGTGCGATAGGTCCAAAAGAACCAGGCAGCAGCCCCACCCTTGCCGAAAGCCTGCAACTGCGCTTGGGCGTAGGTGCGGGATATGCTGCGGCGATGGGCTCGATCGGCTGCGGTTGGGTGTGGCCGACGGAGCAGCCGACTGCCTAGTGCCAGGCTCCATTCGCCGACAATCACGGGGTGGCGGCGCGTCATCCAACGGGTGGCTCGCGGTAGCAGCCAGCGGGTGCGCAGCAGCGCGGCCTGGGGTGGCAGCAGCTTGTCGAGCGGGCCGAACACACGGTAGTAATGGGTGTCGTGGTAGGTGCTGGGGAATCGATCGAGCGGCAGCTCGTTCCGCCAGCGCAGCGGCAGATAGCCGTCGCCGAACACGATCCACGTGTCGTCGCCGCAGGCTTCACGGATGATATGGTGGGCGCGCTCGTAGTAACGCAGCAGCTGGGCTTTGGGGATGATTGGTGACGGCTCGTTGAGCAGCGATATGCCGAGCAGCGCGGCGTGCCGGCCGTAGCGCTCCACCAGACGACGTATCACCGCTAGTGTGTCGGCAGCGGCGTGCGGCTGTTGGTGCCAGTGCGTCCTGCCCTGCTGACCGCTGTGGTCACGGCCGTTTTGCGAGCCGGGCGCGCCGTGCAGGTCCAAAAGCACTTTTATGCCCGTGGCCGCGGCCCACTCAAACGCTTTGTCCACGTACTGCACCGTTGGCTGATACGGCGCGGCGTCGCCGAACAGCCAATAGCCCACCGGCAGTCGAACGGCCTGGACTCCCTGCTCAGCCAGCCATACAAAGTCGCGCTTGGTGATGAACTCGTCGCGAAAGCGCTTCAGGCGCGCGCGTTCTTCTTTGCCCGCATGCTCACAATAGGTATATTCATCCTCTACCCCAGTACCTTTGAACAGGCTGGGCGTGATCCACTTTTCCAGGACTAGCCAGCCGCCCAGGTTGACGCCTTTGATTGGTTGTGTGGTCATGCTATCAGTGTAGCAAAAAAGTGCCGTGGCTGGCGGCACACGCGGCCTGTCATGCTTGCAGATAGCCGTTGCGGCGTAGCCAGGCGGTGGCGGCCATACCGGGCAAGATGGGCAGCCAGAATGTGAGCAGCCGGAACAGCAGCGTGGCGCCGATCGCCAGTGCGGTGGGTATGCCAAACACAGTCATGCCAGCCGCAAGCGCGGCTTCGGTGGCGCCCAGTCCGCCCGGCAGCGGCGAGGCCTGGCCGATGACTGCCCCAGCGAAATAAACGGCGTAGATCCGGACCGGCGATAAACTGTCATGAAAGGCGCGCAGACACGCCCAGAGGGTAAAGACATACAGCAGACTGATC
>CAZRWV010000135.1:0-3121 GCA_964603965.1 uncultured Candidatus Saccharibacteria bacterium | reverse complement strand
GCAAGGCGCTCGGCGAGTTTGATGCGGTCGTTTGTGTGAATGATGGCAGCGCGGATAATTCGGCGGCCGAAGTAGCACGTGCGGGCGCATACCTGATAGACCACCCCATCAACATGGGGCAAGGTGCGGCGCTGCAGACCGGTATCGAGTTTGCGCGTGCCCTGCCCGGAATCGACTATTTTGTGACCTATGATGCCGATGGCCAGCACCGTTTGAAGGATGTGCTAACCATGCTGGACGAGCTTGCCAAGGGCGATGTCGACATTGTATTGGGCTCGCGTTTCCTGGGCAGCGCCGAGGGTATGAGCGGCTTAAAACGTGTTGTGTTGAAGCTGGCTGTTCAGTTTAGTAACCTGACCTCGGGATTGAAGCTGACAGATGCACATAATGGGCTGCGTGTATTCAATCGTCACGTGGCGGAAAATATGCAGATCACCATGCCCGACATGACGCACGCCTCAGAGATAATTGAGATCATTCGGCAAAAGGGCTTCCGCTACAAAGAAGTGCCCGTCACTATCGATTACACCGATTATTCCAAGGCCAAGGGCCAGTCTGTTATGAATGCCGTGAATATTAGTTTTGATATGCTACTTCGAAAGCTAAGCAAATGATAGCCATACTGCAGATTCTGGTAATTGCGGTGGCTCTCAGTCTGTTGCTGGTAGGTCTGGGCAGACGGCGGACGCACGCCGGCAAAGCCTGGAAGAAAATTGCTCTCTTGTTGTTAGTAGTGGCGATGATCGTGGCGGTACTGTTCCCCGATAGCACAAACCGGCTGGCGCATGTCTTTGGTATTGGTCGCGGCGCAGATCTGTTGTTGTATGTTCTGACGATGGCTTTCATTGTGTTTGCTCTCAACAACTACCTGCATGGCCAGGACCAGCGTGATACGCTCTTCCGGCTCGCTCGGCGTGTAGCACTGGATGAAGCCTATGAGCGGTACAAGATAAGGCGCAAGTAATCCCTATGCACATGCTGCTATCGCTGCTCCAGCTGGTGGAGATACAAGTCTTTTGGTTTTCGGTTCCGGTTTTGGGGCTGGGCACACTACTGGCACTGCGCCGACAGTTTGGCAAGAGTGGCTTATGGAAGCTGCTGCAGTCGTATGTCGGGCTAGGGTTGCTCGCTTGTCTGGCAGCCGGTTTTTTGGTGATGACGGTCGTGGCGGTGCCGATGTATCTGCTGCACCTTCCGGCCATCGTCTTTACCGCCAGCTATTGTGTGCTGTTAGTGCTGGCGGTATGGTTCGTGGTTCGTTGGTGTTGGCGAGCAATACGTACACACGATTTGATTATCAATCTAAAGTCCAGGGCGCTGTTGATTGCTCTACTTTGCTTCGTACCGCTGACAGCGGTGCTGCTGATGGACTACGCGTTTAGCCTCTATGTGGGCGCTCAGCTGGCCGAGGGCTCGGACAGTTATGTGCACGTAGCAAAGATCGTAACACTGTTGCATCATGGTTTCTCGATTGATGACGGTTTTTTGGCGGGTGTAGCGGAATCGCGCTACCACATCAATATCGTGCACGCGCTCTATGTGGTGCCGGCGCAGCTGTTCGGCATCGAGCCGGTGCAGGTTTGGCGTTGGTCCTTGGCATTCTTCCGTCTGGCGCAGTGGGTGGCCTTGTTTGCGCTGTTTGAGTTTGTGCTGCAAGAGTTGCTGCACCGGACGCGGCGAGTGGCCTTGCGGGCTGCTGCGATTATGACCATCGTTACCATAGCTTTCTTAAGCGCCAGGACGTTTTTGTTCGTGGCTAACTATCCGGACAAAGTAGTTTCCCTGTGGATTACGCTATTTGTCTTGCTGCTGTTTGTGCGTGAGCGGCTGACGATCTCACGTGGTGTGGCATATGCCCTTTACGGCGCTGCGCTACTGATCACCGCCACGCATCCGACATACGCGCTCATGACGGCATTATTCATGATGCTGTTTACGGCGGTCCGGACCTTGGTAATGCGACAATTGCAAAAGGCCTATCTGCTGTCTGCTGCAATTGTGGTAGTTATTCTGATGGCCGGGCCGTTTGTTACCGTGCTATTTCCCAGTCGGATGACAGACTTTGCCTTCAACTTCGGAGATTTTAGTACGCTGCACGTGCTGCATACCACGATACTAAAGCCGTACATACCAGGATTTGATTTTGGGCTGCTGCTGGATAGCTTGGCGTTCGCTGGCTACGGCGCGTTGCTGTACGCTGTGCGTAAAAATAAGGGGTTGGCAGCGCTCGTGGCCAGCCTGCTTATATTTTTGACCGTGACCGCCTTCGACCCCTTGTTTATGCTGGCAGTCGGCAAGGAATTGCCGCTCTGGCTAGTTGCGCGATTTGGCGCTATGAACGTGTTGGCGCCGCTTGGCCCGCTGCTGGGCGCTTTTGTACTGGGCGGATATCTAGCAAAACGCGTCAGAGTGCCCCGGGCGGTCGCGAGTATTGCTTGGACCGGTGTGGCAGTGGTAGTCTGTGCCGTCGTGCTGCAAACGGGCAAAACGTCGTACCACAATTTTTATAAAGCTACCAAGAGCATAGACCATGGCTATACCGATTTTATGCTGCGCACCGCTAAAGACCTGGGGCCGGTGATTCCGAACGGCTCGATGGTCGTCGCCAACTTGGGCGACAGCTACTTTTTGCCGGCAACAATCCCGGTGCATGTTGTCGCCATATACGAAGCTCATGCCACGCCCGTCGCGGCTAGCACGGAGCGGCTACAGTGCTTGGGCCGCTTGCAGACTGATCTTTCGCCGGGTGATCTGGCGGCAGTAAAGGCCGACTACGTAGTGCTAGCTCCATGGGACGCGCGCTTTGATCGGTTGCACATGATCGTGCAGGAGCACGACTATTTCCATTACGTGCATCGTGGTCCGGACTATTTGGTGTACAAGGTTGACCGGAAGCGGCTCCCGGCAGAGAAGCAGAGTGGGCCGTGCGTAGAGTATCAGCGCATCGAACGCGGAGGCCGCGCTTAATAGACTATATTTGTTTCTGTATCAGGCTTATTTACGTTAAAGATACGTGTTTTGTACAGATAGAAATTCCAAATCGTGGTCGTGCCTACGGCCAGTACGCGTATGACGAACACGGGCAGTATATGCTGCAGCAGTGCGGTGACCGCTATGGTAA
>CAZRWV010000134.1:0-3291 GCA_964603965.1 uncultured Candidatus Saccharibacteria bacterium | reverse complement strand
AACAGCGCCGGTGTGGCCATCGACAGCATCCGCTGCTGCAAGCTGGCACTCGACAACGGGCTAAAGGGCGCCGTCGTCGAACCGGCCGCCTACTTCCAAAAGCACCCGCCCAAACAGATAGAGGACCGCACCGCGCGGGAAATGGTGGAGCAGTTCATTGCCAACTATGGGCAAAAAGCCGCGCCCGAGCGCAAGAAAGCCGCAGCCAAGCGCGCCAAAGTGTTACAATAGTAGCGAACTATGATAGATCGCATCAAGCAAGCCATCCGGGCGGGCATGCGCCGAGTGGCAGTCTGGCTGAATGCGGCCAGCGGCGGACACATCAGCCCCAATGCCGTCACAATTGTTGGCGTGCTGATGCACCTGCCCATCGCTTGGTTTATCGCCGGCGGCGCGTATATTCAGGCGGCGTTACTGCTCGTGATCTTCGGCCTGTTCGACACGCTGGACGGCGAACTGGCGCGGCTTCAAAAGCGCGAATCCGCCCGCGGCATGCTGCTCGATTCGGTAACCGACCGTGTAAAGGAGATCATGCTCTACACCGGCGCAGCCTGGAGTATCATAGCTACGACCGGGCGACCCTATCTGGCCGTTTGGGCAGTGGTAGCGTGCGGCTGCTCACTACTCACCAGCTACGTGAATGCCTGGGGCGACGCCGTGATGGCCAAGCATCCGGTGCGTGAACATGCGGTCAACAAAGCCTTCCGGGGCGGATTGTTTCCGTTCGAAATCCGGATGGCCGTATTGGTGCTTGGGTTACTAACCGGCCGTCTGACCTTGGCCGTCATTATCATCGCTATCGGTGCTGCTTATACGGCGTTTGGCCGACTGCTACGTGTTTACGGTAAACTCGCCTAGGTCGCCCATGCCCAAGATTGATCTGCACACCCACTCCCAAGCTTCGCCCGATGGCGCGCTGACCGCCGCCGATTACCGGTGTATGCTCGAGAACGGGGCATTGCACTGCATTGCCGTCACCGATCACAACCGGATTGATTTTGCACAGGAGTTGCACGCCGAGCTGGGTGACCGCATCATCGTCGGCGAAGAGATAACTACCACCGAAGGTGAGATAATCGGCCTGTATCTGCGCGAGGCAATACCGAAAGGGCTATCAGCAGCCGAAACCGCCAAGCGCATCCGCGAGCAGGGCGGGCTGGTTTATATCCCGCACCCGTTCGAAACAGTCCGCAAGGGTCTGACCATGGCCAGCCTGGACGCGGTAGCCAGCAGCGTGGACATCATCGAAACATACAATGGCCGCACCTTCCAAAACCGGGGCGACAACGCCGCCGCCTGGGCCGCCAAACACGACGTGCCCGGCGCAGCCAGCAGCGACGCCCACGGCCAGCGTGGCTGGGGCCGGACGTACAGCACGCTCAGTTCCATGCCAACCCGGGATACGTTGATTGAGTCGCTCGGTACCGCCACATACAGCCGCCACGGCGTCGGCCTCATCGGCCGGACGTATCCCAAACTGAACCGCATACGGAGGCTCCTGCATGTTTAACGACATTCCTTTTTTAATCTGGCTGTCTCTGCCGGCCATCTTTGCCAACATTGCGCCCATTCCCGTATCCAAAATTCCACTGCTCAAACCATACGACGCGCCTATGGACTTCGGCAAAAGCTTTCGCGGTAGACGCATCTTTGGCAGCCACAAAACCTGGCGCGGCCTAATTGCCGGCATCGTTGCGGCCACGCTCGGCTTTTGGCTGCAGCAACTGGCAGTAGAGCACTACACCTGGGCGGGCGGCCTCACCAGCCAGATTGATTATGCGCATCTTCCCACGCTGATCCTCGGGCCACTATTTGCCATCGGCACGCTCGGCGGCGACGCAATCGAGAGCTTCTTTAAACGCCAACACGGCATTCCACCCGGCGGCGGCTGGTTCCCGTGGGATCAGGTAGACTCCGTCATCGGCGCGGCCATCGTCCTGTTGCCATTCATTGTGCTGACGTTTTGGCAGTACGTTCTGCTCATCGCCCTGATGCCCGTCATACACGTTATCTCTACTCATGTCGGTTATTGGATCGGGCTAAAGGAACGTCCGCTCTAGACTAAGGTTATTTCTTCTGCGCGGGCCCAGCCAATCCCCACCAATCGGCACTAACCGCCGTACCCGGCAGCTCGGCGATCAAACCCGGCACATCTTTGAGCACAATATGCCCGTCACGGATCGCCACCATGCCTTTGCGCACCAGGCGGTCGATTTCGCGGCCGACGCTTTCGCGCGACAAGTTCACATTGCTGGCCAGCACCTGGTGGCTCACCCGCAGGGCAATCTCATACTCGCCGTCCTTGCAAACCCCAAACCGGCGCGCCAAATGCAGCAGGCAATACACCAGCCGCTCACGCGCGAACTTGTACTGCAGGTTGCTGATGCGGTCAATGAACGTGGCATGCTGTTCTAGCGACCGCTCGATCAGCTCCAGACAGAAGTCGTTGTTGGTGCGCACCGCCAGCTCCAGATCTTCCGAACGGATCCGGAGCAGACTGCCATTAGCCAGCGCCTCGTAAAACACGTTGCGGCGTGCCCGGCGGGCCAGCCACAGCAGTGGGAACAGCTCACCCGGGCCATATACCACCAAAATGTACTCCTCGCCGCGGTCGTTCAGGGAATACACCTTCATAAAACCGCTTTCTATGTAAAACATGCCGGGCGCTTCGTCCTCGGCATGCAAAATCAGCTCGCCCTTGCGGCATTTGATCACCGCGCCCTTGCTGCGAAAAAAGTCCAGCAGTACACCCGCTTCAAAGCCCCCGGTATTATTCATTGCGTGTATTGTGGGCGCGGCGCACCACTGATGCCGTAATCCATCTTACAGTTCTGCCCAGCGTAGTGCGCTTGTGTAAGCCACACTACTGACACGCGCCGAGCGCGGCAGAACAATGGAACCTATGCCAAAACAAACATCCGTCAGCACAACAATCATACGCGGAGGACAAGCTTATGGCGCGCGCCAAACGGGACACAACAGGGTGGGTCGGCTGGATATATTTTGCGAGCACCATGCTGCTGATTGTGGGCGGCCTGCAGATCGTGGCCGGGCTGGTAGCACTCCTGAACCATGGCTTTTATCTATTGACCGAGCAGGGCCTGGTGGTTTGGAACTACGCCACGTGGGGCTGGATACACCTGGCAGTGGGCGCTTTGCTGATCATTGCCGCGCTGGCGGTCATGAATGGCCGCACCTGGGCGCGCGTCTTGGCCAGCCTGATCGTGGTCTTGAGTATCGACTCGACACCATTGTGAGCCGCCCAATACACCTTCGGAGTCGCGTCTACGC
>CAZRWV010000133.1:0-3357 GCA_964603965.1 uncultured Candidatus Saccharibacteria bacterium | reverse complement strand
TGCGGCTACGTGCTGCCAAACGCCCTTGAAGACCGTATCGATATCTTCGTTGGCATACACCACGGGCAGACCCCGTTGTTTGGCTTCCCACAGGTAGCCGGCCCGGACGCGCTCGTAGAAGCCTTCGTCCATGTGGCTGAACTGCCCGTGCGATGGCCGGTTGGACAGGCGTTCGCGCAGTACGGTCACGGGTGCGTCGAGCACCATCATAAGGTCGGGCTGCATGTCGCCGACGGCGAAGTTGATAATCTCGTTGATCTTTTGGTAGTCCTGGATGTCACCACGGCCGTAATACTGGTTGGCGAGTGTGGTGAGGTAGCTGCGGTCCACCAGGCAATGTACGCCGTTGGCAACGGCGTTGCGAATAAACTCCAGCGACTGCACGCGTGCTGCGTTAAATAACAACACCTCGGTGCGCGTGTTCATGGGGTAGCGCGGGTCGAGCAAGATGCGGCGCAGTTCGCGGGCGGTGACGTCGTTCTGGCTGTCGGGCTCGCGCATGACTTTGACCGGTAGGCCGGCGGCCCGGAGCTGATCGGCCACCAGATTGACCATGGTGGTCTTGCCGACGCCCTCGGCGCCTTCGATAACGATGTATTTACCCTTAGTCATAGCTCATCCCCTCAATCTTGACTGGCATGCTGCGCTGATCTTTCCACGCTTGGGGTAACATCAGGCTGGGTGACCACGTCTTGATGATTGTCTCCAGGTCGGTACCAGTCTGATATTTACCGCTAAAGCCACCGTCACGGCCCTCACCGTAGCTTTTGCCCTCAACGGTGCCGGTTTCGTGGAAAATGATCTGGGCGATACGCTCGCCGACGGGTAGCAAGACGGTTTCGCGGTGGTTGAGATTGTAGATTTCGAGCGTCAGGCGATTCATGTAGCCCGGGTCGATCCAACCGGCGTCAAAGCAGACGGCTATGCCGTTGCGGCCCCAGCTGGAGCGGCTGCGTGCTTCGCAAGCGCCAGGTGGTTTGATACCAAAGAATTCGTGCGTGTGCGCCAGGATGCGCTCACCCGGTTTGAGTGCGATAACCGGATGATCGTCGGGAATACCCACAATGGGCTTGAAGCCATTGATAGCGCACCACTGGCCGTGCGGCATGGCTTTGTACGGGCCGTCGAAGTAGCGCTCCACGTCTTCGCGGTCGAACGGGTTATAGATGGTGCGTTCGTTCGCGGGTTCAATGCGGTAATAATGGTAGCCCAGTGTCATGTCCAGGCTGGCCTGGGACACATGCTTGGGATTGAACGGATGGCAGACGATATGGTCGTCTGCAATATACTGCCGGATCTGTGTGTTACTGAGCACGCTCATGCTGGCCTGTTGTACCCTCCTTTTGCGTCAGCGCCCGACCCGCCTCGATAGCCTTATTGTAAGGTTATGGTTTGTCCCCTTGCAAGCACGCAATACAATTTTACAACTAGCAAATTGGTTCGCTTGGCATGAAAAAACAGCGCCCGAGACAGGGCGCTGTTTTGTCGGCGTACGATCGGCACTATTCGTTCGTAGCAACCGTGATGCTCGGGCCCATCGTGGTCGTGATGTGCACGGCCTTGATGTAGTTGCCCTTGACGCTGTTCGGCTTGGCGCTGCGGATGCTGGCCATGACGGCTTGAGCGTTCTCGAGCAAGCGGTCGCCACCGAAGCTTACCTTACCAACGGCCAGGTGTACGATGCCGGTGGCGTCCACGCGGAACTCCACGCGGCCAGCCTTGGCTTCCTTGACAGCCTTGGCAACATCGGCAGTTACCGTACCGCTCTTGGGGTTCGGCATCAGACCGCGCGGGCCAAGCAGACGGGCGAACTTGCCTAGCTTAGCCATGTTGGCGGGAGTAGCGATCAGGATGTCGAAGTTGATCGCGCCCTTCTCTAGGTCCTTGGTGATGTTTTCGATACCACTCAGGTCGGCACCTTCGGCCTTGTCGTCGGCAAAGACGGCCACGCGGACAGCCTTACCAGTGCCCTGGGGCAGCACGAGGTTGGCGCGGATGTTCTGGTCGGCCTGGCGCGGGTCAACGCCCAGGTTGACGTGCAGCTCGACGCTGGCATCAAACTTAACGCTGCTGGTCTTGGTGGCCAGGTCCAGAGCTTCCTTCAGGGTGTAGACTTTACCCTTTTCGATCTGCTCAGCGGCTTTGCGGTAACCCTTGCCGCGGCGCTCCAGGCGGCTGCGGGTGGGTTTGACGGGCTGCTTGGGCTTTTCGGCTTCCTCGGCACGCTCTTCGGCACGGTGCTCTTGGTGCTCGATCTTCTCGGCCTTCTCTTCGGCCTCGGCGATGCCCTTGGCGCTGCGCTTGCCAGCTTTGGCGATGTGAGTCTCTGCGCCCGCGTTTTCGGCCTCGGCGTCGATGTTCTCCATCTGGGCCTTCGCCTCAACGACTTCGGTTGCCTGGGCGTCTAGGATTTGTGCTTCGGCCTCGGCTGCAATTTGTTCTGCTTCGGTCTTCTTGGCTTTTGCCATAATGATTGCTCCTTTGTGGTGCTAGCGGCTTTTTTAGAAGCCTCCCACGATTAGTTACTTATTCGCTCGTTGCGGGTTTGTCGCCGGGGAGGTAGACCTCCTCAAAGGGTGGGATACCTTGCCGGTTGAGTGGTTGGGACTTGTCTTCTCTGTTGGCTAGATATGCTGCGTTGCGCTCATAGGCTTCATCTGCTCTATCCCGCTGCCTGGATCCTGGCCTGTAGGGCAGTTCAAAATCATCGGGATCGTCATCGCGGTTTGATGGATCAGGATAGAAGCGACCGCGCGTTTCGGCCCTTTCCCACATTGGTTAACCCTCGACTTCGACGCCCATGCTGCGCGCCGTGCCAGCCACCATCTTCTTGATGGCTTCGACGTCGTCGGCGTTCATGTCGGCGGCTTTTTCTTCGGCAATCTTTTGCAGCATTGCCTGGGTCAGCTTCTTGCTGACCTTTTCGCTGTTGGGGCGGCCGCTGCCCTTGTCGATGCCCAGAGCGGCACGAATGCGGTCGTCAGTGGGCTCAGCCACAACGCGGAATGACATGGTGCGGTCATCGTACACGGTGATGTGTGCGGTAACGACCTTGCCCTGCATGTCCCGGGTCTGGTCGTTGAACGGCTGGATAAAGTCCATCATGTTCACGCCATACTGACCAAGCGTGCTACCTACCGGAGGTGCGGCGCTGGCCTGACCGGCCTTAAGTTTCATTTTGAGGTTTGCTTTGACAGCTTTTGCCATCGTTAGTCTCCTTTATTACGAACGTTCACCGACCCGCCGAGTGGCAGTTTGAAGCGCGGTTACTAATTCTCCTACCTTTATAGTAGTGCGTAACAGATACGATTATACAACAGATATCATCCACTTGTCCATGCCAGTAGGCTACAGAGG
>CAZRWV010000132.1:0-3406 GCA_964603965.1 uncultured Candidatus Saccharibacteria bacterium | reverse complement strand
CCTTGCAGCACGTGGACTTCCACCTGCGGCTGATTGTCGGCAGCAGTGCTAAATACTTCTGATTTGCTGGTTGGGATGGTGGTGTTGCGCTCAATCAGCTTGGTCATCACGCCGCCCATGGTCTCGATACCGAGGCTTAAGGGAGTCACGTCCAGCAGCAGCACGTCCTTGACGTCGCCCTGCAGCACACCACCTTGAATGGCAGCGCCCACAGCCACGACTTCGTCGGGGTTCACGCCCTTCATCGGGTCTTTGCCAAAGATGGCCTTTACCTTTTCTTGCACAGCGGGCATGCGGGTCATACCGCCCACCAGCACCACAGCATCGATTTCGGCAGCGCTCAGGCCGGCGTCCCTCAGAGCCTTCTCACAGGGATCGGCGGTCTTGTTAATCAGATCAGCTACCAGCTGCTCCAGCTTGGCACGGGTCAGCTTGTACTCGAAGTGCTTGGGGCCTTCGGCGTCGGCGGTCAGGAACGGCAGGTTGATGTCGACTTCTTGCGCAGTCGACAGTTCGATCTTGGCTTTTTCGGCCTCGTCACGCAGGCGCTGCATGGCAGCTTTGTCGTCACTGATGTCGATACCCGATTCCTTTTTGAACTCGTCCACAAAGTCGTTCACCAACACACGATCAAAGTCAGCACCACCCAGATGGGTGTCACCATTGGTGCTCTTCACTTCAAACACACCGTCACCCAGCTCCAGGATGGAGACGTCGAACGTGCCACCACCCAGGTCGTACACGGCGATCTTTTCGTCGGCCGCGCCCTTGTCCAGACCGTAGGCCAGGGCAGCTGCGGTCGGTTCATTGATAATACGCTTTACTTCCAGGCCAGCGATCTTGCCGGCGTCTTTGGTGGCGTGACGCTGGCTGTCGTCGAAGTAGGCCGGCACGGTAATCACCGCTTCGGTCACCGGCTCGCCCAGGAATGCCTCGGCGTCAGCCTTCAGCTTGCCCAAGATCATGGCGCTCATTTCTTCGGGGCTATATTCCTTGTCGCCCATCTTTACCTTCACGGAGTTGCCACTCTTGACGATCTCGTAGCCCATTAGCTTGAGGTCGCGCTGGACCTCTTTGTCGTCGAACTTGCGGCCGATCAGGCGCTTGACTTCATAAATCGTGTTTTTGCTGTTGGTAACCTGCTGGCGGCGCGCTACCTGGCCTACCAGCCGCTCACCATTCTTGTTGATGGCCACGACTGACGGCGTGGTGCGGTTGCCTTCGCTGTTCGCGATAATCTCCGGCTTGCCGGATTGCATGACAGCCATTGCTGAGTTAGTTGTACCTAGGTCGATGCCGATGATTTTACCCATAGTGATTGCTTCCCTTCCTTTAGCAGATACTGCGTTTGAGTGCTAAAACTATTGTAGCATAAAAAATTGGCACTCAAGTGTCAAGAGTGCTAATTTAGATCCGACTCACTTCTGTATGAGATACTGTTGACGCATCGTCTACATCTCTGTAAGGTACTCAGGTGGAACACGAATTGGCCCCTGTGGATGCTATGGATCGGCCGACGCGGCGACGGACGCTGCTGACGGTCACGCTGGCCGCGGCAACTGAGATGGTGATGGCCGCTTGCAGCCGACCAAACAATCCGCCCACGCCATCTCCCAGTCCAAGCCCGAGTCCGGGCGAAACCGCTACAGACGCAGAAGACCTGACCAACCCCGCCGTACGCGCTCGTGCCGAAGCGGTCGTTGCGTCATTCGAAACCGGCGCGGCCGAACCCAACTACTTAGACATCTACCGCTTGGAAGATGGCCGCGGTATAACTGTCGGCTGGGTGGGCTTTACTTCTGGAACTGGCGATCTTTTGCAGGTAGTAGAGACCTATCTAGACTCAACCGATAAGGATGATAGCCGCCTACGCAAATACCTTCCGGCCCTACAAGAGGTTAATGGCACTAATTCTACCCAGGGACTCGACGGCTTTGAAGACGCATGGCGCGAAACGCTCCGCGACGATACGGCACTGCACGATACCTGTGTGAGCGTATACGAAGAGCTCTATTTTAACCCCGCCATGCGCCACTCGCGAGAACTTGGTATACGGAGCGCCGCCGGTCAGCTGGCCATACTAGATACCATCATCCAGCAAGGCGACGGCGACGATCCGGACGGTTTACCCGCTATAATCCGGCAGACTCAAAAGGATATGGGTAAAACGGTCCAGGGCAACGAGACCGACTGGATGAAGCGATTCCTAGCAATCAGACGCGAACACCTTAGCTATGCCTATGACCCAGCCACCAGGGAAGAATGGCAAAAATCTGTCGGCCGGGTTATCGCACTTGAATCCTTGCTCCAAAACAACCCCAGCCTCCAACCTCCGTTGGAGTGGGACGTCTTCGGGGATCATTACACCGTAAAGTCGTGACCAAAATAGCAGCTACGTGTGACTGGCCGGTACCTTCTAGCTTCTGACACGCACCATGGCGTGACGAATCACTTCGTCGCCCAGCGCGTAGCCAGATTGGAGCTCTTCGCTCACCACCTCTTGTGTGCCGTCGCCCTCTTCCATACTGATGGCTTCGTGATAACGGGGGTCAAACGGTTCGCCAACTGTCGCGATCTTTACAACACCTATGTCGGTCAGCGTCTTTTCGAACTGCTTAACAACGCCCTGCACGCCTTTGACAAAATCGTTGTCCGCCAGCT
Source organism: uncultured Candidatus Saccharibacteria bacterium (assembly GCA_964603965.1). Lineage (GTDB taxonomy): Bacteria > Patescibacteriota > Saccharimonadia > Saccharimonadales > UBA4665 > JAJZCD01. Next base: position 745 of record CAZRWV010000132.1, on the reverse strand, counting down.
CGGCCGGGACATGCTTGAGGGCGCGCTCAAAGTTGTCGACAATCGGCAGCAGGTCGCGTACCACGTTTGCTTTGACCGTCGAACGCAGCCCCGCAATCTGTTCTTCGTGCCGGCGGCGCAGGTTGATGGCATCGGCGCGCTCACGCTGCAAGGCCTCGGTTAGATCGCCCACTTGCTGTTGCAGCGCGGTCAGGTCGTCATCGGCTGATTTTTTGTTCGTCATAGTACTTCCTCCAACGTCTTACCAGTGTGTGCCACTAGCGCCATTACGTCACGGTAGCTCTGGCGGGTTGGGCCAAGCGTGCCAATGTAGCTATGGTCGCTGAACGGGCTGCGGAAACGGCTGATGATTAAGGAAACGCCCGCAGCACGCCCGATCGGGTTTTCGGCACCAATAAATACACTGAGCGGCGCGTTCGGCGCAGCCTCACGCAGCCACGGCTCCAGGTTGTCGAGCAGACGCGCCACCTGCTGCACTTGCTCAACGCTACTCACAAACTCCGGCTGACCAAACAGATTGGATAGGCCGCTAATGTACAGCTGGTTGCCGATGGTCGCCAGCCCCAGGTTGTGCGTCAGCTCCACCAGCGTATCGACGGCGTTGCGAATGGTGCGCTCCGGCAGGCCGCCGTGCTGCACCCGGGCCGTCAGGGCCCGCTCGGCGCGGCGCTCCGGCGCGGTTTCTTCGCCTATCTGTGTCAAGCTGTTCACATAAAACCGGTAGCCGCGGTCGGTGGGAATCCGC